>NZ_AEXQ01000102.1:0-19251 GCF_000191865.1 Turicibacter sp. HGF1 | reverse complement strand
TTTATTTTATAAGATAAAAAAAGGAGAACTGGTGGGGGGCACCAGTTCTCCTTGAGAGGGGAATAGTATAAGGTTGCATTGGTACTTAGCATAAAAAAGTTAGCTAAGTCAAAAACCCAATACGTTTGTTTGATGAGGGGATGTAAAAAATTAAAAATGGAATGAAAAACAATAATGAAAGGAATGTATTACATGAACGGGGGGGGATGTTCATGAATACAAAAAAAATTATATCAAAATTCGACAAAATTTTGTGTTCATTTTGTGTTCTTATGTCTAAAAAAAGGTGAATACGTTTTCTGATTTTTAAAAATTAAAAAAAATAAAAAAAGGAAAAGAAGAAAAGTCATCGTATATTAAATTAGTGCGCACAATTTTAAAACTTTGGAGTGAAAAATTATGTTAAACAATGTTGTATTAGTCGGACGTGTGGTCCGTCAACCTGAGTTATCACAAACAATTGATGGAAAGAAAGTCTCAACGATTACACTAGCTGTCACTCGTTCTTTTAAAAATGCTTTGAGTGGTGAGTATGAAACAGATTTTATCAATATAACCCTATGGGAGGGAATTGCTAAAAGTGTAGTTGAATACTGTGGAAAAGGAGCCATCATTGGGGTGAAAGCAAGATTAGTTCATAAAACGTATGAGGTGCCTAATTATAAATCATTGAGAGTTGTTGAAGTCGTTGCAGAAAAAGTTTCGTTTATTCAAACTAAACCAATAGAACGTCAAGAATTAAAAGAATTGTCGACTGAAGATCAGGATCTCATTGAAGTGCTTCTTTAATAAGAGAAAAGTTTTAGCCCTCCTTTTGTTAAGATAAAAGAGGGCTAAAACTTTTTTATTTTGATAGGTGAAGACGAATGTCTAACTTCAAAATGGACACGTTAATATTGAATCGAATACTTGAACTTATTAAGGGAATCTGTCAAAATAAATAGATAGTTAGTGAGCTTGTATGGTATCACTTCATCATTGTTATTTTGGGTTTAATTTATAATGGAGGATGATGCATGGCTAGAGAACAATTTGTGACAAATCGGTTAGAGCGATTAGCATATGGCGGCTATTTTATGGGACAAAATCTGATTTATTTTTTAGTTTATCAGTTTTTAATGCTATTTTATACCGATGTGGTTGGGATTACGGCGGGGGCCGTTGGAACGATGTTTTTAATTGCTAGAATTTTTGATGCGGTCAATGATCCCATTATGGGAATTATAGTAGATAAAACTAATTTAGAGGGTGGAAAATTTATCCCATGGATTAAATTAGTGATTTTTTTAATGCCTTTAACCACTGTTATCCTTTTTATTAAAGTAGGAGGTGGTGGGATCAATAGTTTGATTTATGCTTATATCACGTATCTTATTTGGGGCATTATTTATACCATTAGTGACGTTCCCATTTTTGCATTAGCAACAGTCATGACTCATAATTCAAATGAACGTGTGACCCTTATTTCCATAGGTCGTATTGGAGCAGGATTAGGATCCGTCATTATCTCGTTATTTTTTATGACCCTCCTCTCTAAAATCGCTTGGACTGGAACTGTTTTATTATTAGCCACTCTCGCCCTCCTGTCTATGTTACCTTTAAGATATCTAGGGAGAGAACGTTATGTTTATCAGCAAAAAGAGGTGTTAAGTCTTAAGAAAATCTTTAGCTTTGTCTTGAATAATAAATATTTACTCATTTTCTATGGTGCTATTATTATGGCGAGTTTAACGAATACCTCAACAGTCTCGATTAATTATTTTGCAATTTATAATTTAGGAAATGAATCTTATATTTCAACTTTAACCATTGCGAACATGATCCCTATGTTATTGGTTCCCTTTGTTTTACCTCCACTGATTAAACGATACGGTAAAAAGAAAATTTTTATTATGGCATTTATCGTTGCTATTCTCTCTTCATTGGTTTTTTATTTGATTGGCTATTCAAACATTGTATGGGTTCACCTTTTTACGACAATAAAAGGAATTGCACAAGTCCCAACTTTTATGATTGGATTATTTACCGTAGATTGTATTGAGTATGGAACGTATACAACAAATGAACGAGCAGAAGGCATTAGTTTTTCTTTACAAACTTTTACAGCTAAGTTATCGGCTGCTGTTGCTGGGGCGATTAGTGGATTTGTATTAGAGCGTGTGGGATATGAAGCTGGTGTGATACAAACCCCACAGACTTTAAATGGTATTTGGAACATGTATGTTTTATATCCTATTTTCGGCGCCGTTATTGCTATTATTATCATGTGGCGATATTATAACCTCACGGAAAAACAAGTCGATGACATGATTTTATTCAACACGAAATCAAAAAATATTTAGAAAAGGTGAGTCGTATGATTATTACAACAGCTTTTGATGAAACAGAGGCTCTTGTTTCACAAGCTTCAACTTTATCAAAAAAATTAAATATTCCGTTTTATTCACGTCATAAAAAGACTGTCAAATATTTATTAGAACATGTAGACTCTGATATATTTGTTGTTAATAATCAACGTGGATTAAGTTATTACAAAAAAGGCCAAGAGGAAGTTTTCTTTCATCCTAATATGGCTATGCATCGAATTAAGCAGCTCGAAAGGGGACAAAAAGACAGTTTAATCACAGCATGTCAGTTAGAATCAGGCATGACATTTTTAGATTGTAATTTAGGGTTAGCCTCTGATACATTGGTCGCTAACTATGTTGTTGGTCAGACGGGAGAAGTGGTGTCATTAGAAAAAAGTTTCCCTCTTTCCGTCATTGTTAAAGAAGGATTAAGTTACTATGTTCAGCATGAAAAACCAGAGTGGTCTTCATTAATTAATCGAATTCAGATTAGGAATGAAGATAATTTAGAATATTTAAAAAATTGTCGCAGTAACTCGTTTGATGTGGTATACTTTGATTTCATGTTTGATACTTCCGTTGAGTCTTCTCATGGGATTAAAGTAATCAAACCGATTGTATCTTATGATGTTATGACAAATGAACATGTTAAAGAAGCATTACGTGTCGCTAAGAAACGAGTCGTTGTTAAATCGAACTACGGGAATCTGTCAATAAAAGAATTAGGATTTGATATTAGAAGGGAAAATCAAAAACGGCATTTTTTCTATGGTGTCATTGATAAAGTTTAAAGTTGTAATAATAAGTAAGGTAATCATATAGTTTAGGAGTGAAATAAATGAAACAATACTTAGATTTATTAAATCATGTATTAGAGAATGGGACAACAAAAGGTGATCGAACAGGAACAGGAACGATTAGTACCTTTGGATATCAGATGCGTTTTGATTTGGCAGAAGGATTTCCGTTATTAACAACTAAAAAAGTTCACTTGAAATCAATTATTCATGAATTACTATGGTTTATTAGTGGAGATACAAACGTTAAGTATTTACAAGAAAATGGGGTACGAATTTGGAATGAGTGGGCAGATGAAGAAGGAAATTTAGGACCTGTTTATGGAAAACAATGGCGTCGTTGGGAAGGAGCTAATGGAACAGTTATTGATCAGTTAGCTGAAGTAGTAGAACAAATTAAAACAAATCCAAATTCACGTCGCTTAATTGTGAATGCCTGGAATGTTGGAGAACTTGATCAAATGGCCTTACCCCCATGTCATTTATTATTTCAATTTTATGTAAATGATGGAAAATTATCATGTATGTTATATCAACGTTCTGCTGATATTTTCTTAGGTGTACCATTTAATATTGCATCATATGCTTTATTAACGATGATGATTGCACAAGTGACAGGTTTAGAAGTTGGAGAGTTTGTTCATACTCTTGGAGATGCGCATATTTATCAAAATCATTTAGAACAAGTTAAAATTCAATTAGGACGTGATATTCGCCCTCTTCCAACCATGAAGTTAAATCAAGACGTTAAATCAATTTTTGATTTTAAATATGAAGATTTTACATTAGAAGGTTATGATCCTCATCCGTTATTAAAAGGGGTTGTAGCAGTTTAAAAAAGGGGAATAGAAGATGATTTCACTTATTGTAGCTTTTGATCAAAATCAATTAATCGGTGTTAATAATCAATTACCGTGGCATTATAAAGAAGATTTAAAATATTTTAAAGAAACAACAACAGGACATGATATTTTAATGGGGCGTCATACGTTTGAGTCGATTTTGTCTTATCAAAATAAACCATTACCGAATCGTCACCATATTGTGTTAACGAAGCAAATGAGTTATAATCATGAACAAGTCACGATTACAGATAATTTAAATAAAATCTTAGCAAACTATCAAAATTCTAAAGAATTATTTGTCATTGGGGGTCGTTCAATTTATGAACAGACATTACCAATAGCAGATCGTTTATATATTACGCATATTGATGCTACCTTTGAAGGTGATACTTATTTCCCTGAAATTAATTGGGATGAGTGGCGTTGTATAAAGGAAAAAAAGGTTCAGGAGCTTAGATTTAATGTTTACGAAAGGGTGAGTAAGACTTGTTAACTATTTTATTTTGGGGATTGGGAGTTATAGGATTATTACTATTAATCATCATTATCACGGTTTTAGGTGTAAATTTCCGTGTTCAACAGCTAAAAGACGAAAAGTATTCTTCAGTTGAGAAGTTTTCATTTATCAGTTGGGTTGTTTCATGGGCCATTCCATTAGTATTTAATGTTCGAGTAGAAGTGGATGGTCTTGAAAAGTTAGATGAAGTTGAACACGGTGTTATTTATGCAAATCATCAAAGTAATATCGATATTGTGGCCATGTTGAAAGCGATTAAACGTCCGCATGGATACGTTGCTAAAAAGGAATTAGATCATATTTTTTTATTAAGTGATAGCATGCGTTTAATTCAATGTCAATTTATGGATCGAAATGATGTGCGACAATCTGTTAAGGTTATCTCAAATGCCGCTAAAACAGTTAAAGAAGGTCATTTAATGGTTATTTTCCCCGAAGGAACTCGTATGGTAGACGCAAAAATGGGTTCATTCAAAGCTGGAAGCTTTAAATTAGCCCAAAAAGCTAAAGCGGATATTATTCCAGTCACTATCTTTAATAGTTATGAAGTAGCGAAGCGTTGGCCAAGAAAAACGGTTGTTAAAATGAAAATTCACGATGCAATTCCTTATGAAGCTTATTCAGAATTGTCAACGAACGACATTTGTGAGCAAGTTGAAACAATTATCAAAAAAGCATTATAGAAAGAACAGTCTCTTAAGGAGACTGTTCTTTTTTTGTGCTAAAAATAAGTATAAAAAATTTTTGAATTCTAAAAATAAGTAATACATTCAATAGAAAGGGCGGAGTTAATGGAAAAGACACATCAAGAAATTGAATTAGAACCTGTCATTAAAATAGAAGAATGGATTTTTTTACTTTTGCTCGCTATGATTCCTATCGTGAATCTCGTTTCTTTTATTTATTATAGTTTTAGTAAACGAGTGAATACAAATAAACGAAATTTTGCAAAAGCCGTTCTTACTTATCTTATTGTCTTAATGTTATTAGTTATTTTAACAACTGTTTTAAGATAAAGGAGTTGATTATTTTGAAAAAAGAACGCCATGTCTCTCATACTGAGTCTCATTCAGCTTTTAATCATGCCTGGCAAAATGAAATGAATCGTTGCCTTCATCAAAGTCTGTTTGGTTTTTTTGAGTTCGGAAATGAATTTGATTTATCTTTAAATGAACTGACTTCCCCTATAGAAGATGATGAAAAAAATAAAAATTATTAAAACAAAAAAGTGATATCTATTATAATTAGATATCACTCTTTTGTTTTGTCGTTAACGATATAAATTAACGACGTTGTCAGCCTGTTTTTTATGATGATATTTTTGATTTAAAACAAAATCTTTGACAATGGTTGCATGATAGACAATGCGAATATGATTCCCGAAAAATTTTATGTTATGTTGGGAAAAGTAGTCTAAAATTCGTGATTCTAATGTCATAGTAGACATTTGGGAAAAAATATTCTTCATTGTTTCAAGGTCTATTTCCTGATCATACAAGAAGAGATAGACAATAACCTCTTTATTTTCGCATAAGATTTTATGTTGACGGAACATCATTTTCACCTCATTTAGTCAAGGTTATAATTATATTTTTCCATTACCTAATAGAAGTATTCCTTAAAAATCTTTTTTTTATGTTATAACGCGAATAGGATTACATCCTTTTCCAGTTTGGGGTATAATTTAATTGTTTTTATTTTTAAAGAAAAAAGGTGATTGGAAAATGAGAATGGTAGATTTAATCTACAAAAAAAGACATAATGTAGAATTAACAAAAGAAGAAATTGAATGGATGATTAATGGGTATACAAATAAAGAAATCCCAGATTACCAAATGTCTGCTTTTTTAATGGCAGTGGTATTTAATGATATGACAAAAGCTGAGAGATTAGCTTTAACACAAGCGATGGTAGCGACAGGTGAGGTCGTTGATTTGTCAGCAATTGAAGGAATTAAAGTGGATAAGCATTCAACAGGAGGAGTAGGAGATAAAACTTCATTAATTTTAGGACCTCTTGTGGCTTCTGTTGGTGTCCCTGTTGCAAAAATGAGTGGACGAGGTCTTGGGCATACAGGGGGTACCCTTGATAAATTAGAATCTATTTCAGGAATGAGAATTGAACTTGAAATGGAAGAATTTATTAAACAAGTCAATGATAAAAAAATTGCAATCATTGGACAAACAGGGAACCTAGCTCCTGCAGATAAATATTTATATGCATTACGTGATGTAACATCTACTGTTGAATCAATTCCTTTAATTGCCTCTTCCATCATGAGTAAAAAAATTGCTGCAGGTGCTGATGCGATTGTGTTAGATGTTAAATTTGGTGCGGGTGCATTCATGAAAACATTAGAAGATGCAAAAGAGTTAGCGCAAGCAATGGTTGAAATTGGGCGTGATGCTCATCGTCAAACCGTTGCATTTTTAACGGACATGAACCAACCTTTAGGATTTGCGATTGGAAATGCTTTAGAAGTTAAAGAAGCTATTGACACATTAAGTGGACATGGCCCGAAAGATTTAGAAGAATTAGTGCTACAATTAGCTTCTCATATGGTTGTTTTAGCGAAAAAAGCAAATACAACAGATGAGGCATATCAAACGCTAAAAGAAAATTTACATAATGGTATTGCTCTACAGAAGTTTAAAGAATTCGTTGAGGCACAAGGTGGAGATGTTCGTCAAATTGAGGACCCATCATTATTACCGAGTGCGAAAACCATCGTTGCTGTTAAGGCTAACCGTGCAGGTTATATTGAAAAAATTGATGCCTTATCAATTGGAATCGCAGCCATGAAATTAGGTGCTGGACGTGCAACGAAGGAAGATATTATCGATATGGGTGTTGGAGTTGTTTTAAATAAAAAAGTGGGAGAGATGGTTGAAGTCGGGGACACATTAGCTTATATTCATTCAAATAGTAGCGAATACCAAGAAGCCATCGATTATATTATGCAAGCTTATCAAATCTCAACAGAAGAGGTTTGCTCACCTACTTTAATTTATGATATAATTAAGTAAGATAATCTCATTTTAGTGTGACAAAAAAAGTGGTTCACTTTGAATTTTAATTGAAAAGAAGTCGAAGAATCTTAAACCTGATGCTTCGACTTCTTTTTGTTTTTATCTCATCCTTTCATGATTAAAATTCAAATAAATATGAAAAAAGAGGGCATTCGTTTTTATTCTTAAAATGATTTATGAAACGACTTAAATAATCTATATAAAAATTAATCTAAGCGTGTATAAATCATTTGGATGTATCATAAAAGTGTATTAAGCTGCAGTAGAAAAAGAGGTGCAAAGATGAAAATAAGAAAAGTGTTAATTAGTCTTCTAACTTGCTTTAGCTTCAGTTGTCTCGTTCACTCAAAGATTGTTAGTGCAGATGAATTAGTGACTGATGGGAAAGCTGCCATTTTGATTGAAGCCGAAACAGGAGAGATTTTATACGAAAAAAATCCTCATGAACAGTTGGCTCCAGCAAGTATGACAAAAATGATGTCGATGTATTTAATCTTAGAATCCATTCATAATGGAGCATTACAATGGGATGAAGTGATTCGCGTTAGTGAAAATGCAGCTAGTTACGGTGGATCACAAATTTATTTAAAACCTGGAGAAAAAATGATTGTTCGTGATTTATTCAAAAGTATTGCCATCGCATCTGCTAATGATTCTGTTACAGCTTTAGCAGAACGCGTAGCGGGAAGTGAAGAAGCATTTGTCGAATTAATGAATCAAAAGGCAAAAGAACTTGGAATGAATAATACTGTTTTTAAAAATCCAACTGGTTTAACAGCAGCAGGACATGTTACCACACCTTATGATATGTCTATTATTGCTCGCCATTTGTTACAGGATTATCCAGAGATTACAGAGTTTTCAGGTCTATATGAAGATTATATTCGACAAGATACTGAATCACCATTTTGGTTAGTTAATACGAATAGACTAATTAAATATGTTGATGGAGTGGATGGTTTAAAAACGGGATTCACACAAGAAGCAGGATATTGCTTAACGGCAACAGCACAACGAAATGGAATGAGAGTCATCGCTGTTGTGATGGGAGCAAGTAAATCGGAGATTCGTAATCAAGAAGTGACACGATTAATTGAATATGCTTATGAACAATATGAGTTAGTTCCTAAATTAGAAAGTGGTTTAGTTGTTTCATCAGGACATCATTTATTAGCAAAAACTCGTGATTTTGACATTGTAACAGGGGATCAAATTACGATATTGAAAAAGAAAACAGATGGTGAAGGTGAAACTAATTATACCGTCACATTAAATGAAGAAATAATCTTACCTATTCAACCAGGGGATGAAGTCGGAACTTTAACGTATTACTATAATGGAGAAGAATATACAACAATTCCGTTAACAGTCAGTGAACCTGTTGAAAAAAATAGCTTCATTGGGCTATACACATATATTGTTTCAAAAATATTATTTGGAGAAGATGCATAACATGTTTTATGCATTTTCTTCTTTTTTTTGTAATTTTGGACAAAGACCGAATAAAAAAATAAAGTTTTATCATAGGAAATAAAAAAAAGAAAGACTAAAATTGTCGAAAATGACATATTCCAAAGTAATCTATTTTAAAATGAAGATAATTAAAATCACACGAGAAAGGGGATTAATATGAGTATTACAGTTTCTCTTTATGTTGAGGGGCAAGTTCTTTATGTTAATTTAAATGGTGAACTCGATCATCATACGGCAGATCAACTGAGAAGTCGTTTAAATTCTGTTATGAGTGAATCACGTATTCAACATATCGTGTTCAATTTAAAACATTTAGACTTTATGGATAGTTCAGGAATTGGGATTATATTAGGTCGTTATAATCAACTTAAGTCTGTTAATGGGACAGTCATGGTGATTGGGATGAAACCATTAGTTAAAAAGGTATTTGAGTTATCAGGGTTATCTCAAATTATTAAAGTCGTAGAGGATGAGAAACAGATTACAGCGATCATTAGGGGGATTGCATAATATGAACAATGAAATGCATTTACAGTTTCCTGCAAAAAGTATTAATGAAAGTTTTGCTAGACTTGTGATCATGGGATTTATTGCGCCACTTGATCCAAGTTCTCAGGAAATGACCGAAATTAAAACCATTGTTTCAGAAGGTGTAACTAATGCGATTATTCACGGTTATGAGGACAATGAAGAGGGGCTTATTACCATGAGTGCATCATTAGTTGGAAGACGGTTAAAGGTAACAATTAAAGATTCAGGAAGAGGAATCGATAATATTGAATTAGCGAAGCAACCGCTATATACAACAAAAAGTGAGGAGGAAAGAAGTGGTCTCGGATTTATGATTATGGAATCATTTAGTGATCACTTTGAAGTTCAATCTACACCAGGTTTAGGGACAACACTTGTATTTGAAAAAGAATTTGCAGCACATGAACAATCATAAAAAAGTAAATAATCCGTTAGTGATAGGCATTACCAAATGAAGATGAAAAGTTAGCACGAGGGATGATTAGATGGATAAAAAACAAATACATGAGCTTATTGCAAAAGCTCAAAGTGGTGATGAAGAAGCTAGATTAACACTTGTTACAAATCATATGGATTTAGTTTGGTCCGTTGTTCATAAGTTTGGACATATAGAGGTTGAAAAGGATGATTTATTTCAGATTGGTTGTATGGGGCTACTTAAATCAATTAACCAATTTGATTCATCTTATGATACAACCCTTTCAACCTATGCAATTCCTTTAATCATTGGTGAGATAAAAGCCTTTATTAGAGAACAAAGTCCAATTAAAATTAGTCGAAGTATTAAAAGTAATATTCATAAAATTCAAGAAGTGAAAGATCATTTAAATAAAGTATTAGAACGGGAGCCAACGATTAAAGAAATCGCTCAAGAGACAGAATTATCGGAAGAACAAATCATTTTAGCATTAAATGCTCCAATCAATGTGACGTCTTTAGATAACTATGAAAGAGAAGATATGCCATTAATTGAGCGGATCCCGAATCATCAAGAGGGAATGGGATTAGAACAAAAGATTGTACTGAAACAATTAGTTTCAAATCTCGATCCTATTGAAAAGTTATTGATTTATTTAAGATTTGATTTAGGCTATACACAATCAGAGGTAGCAAAGCGATTAGAGATTAATCAAGTCGCTGTTTCACGTCTTGAGAAAAAAGTATTAAAAGAATTAAAAGAAAAAATGTTGGTTTAAATAGGATGTTATCAGTTGATAGCATCCTATTTTTTATTTATATAGTGATTTTTTAACAATAAACTAATAAATTTATCAAAAAAAGTCATATTAAAAGTAGAAAAAGAAAAATAATTAAGAGTGGTGAAAAGTTTTGAAAACTAAAAAATATGATGAAGTCATACAAAAACATGCTATCAAACCAAATTACTTTAAGAATGCTCTCGTTTCTTTTTTCTTTGGTGGACTGATTTGTGTCTTTGGTCAGGCACTCATTGAAATTAATGTTCATTGGCTAGGGTATGTCCGTGAAACGGCGAGTACCTTAGCAACTGTTACCATTATTTTAATTACTTCAATTCTCACTGGACTAGGTGTTTATGATGATTTTGGACAGATTGCAAAAGCCGGTGCGTTCGTTCCCATTACAGGGTTTGCAAATTCTTTAACATCTGCTGCCCTTGAAAGTAAGAGTGAAGGTGTGGTCTTAGGGATTGCAACTAATTTATTTAAACTTGCAGGTGCAGTTATTGTCTTTGCTGTTATTTCAGCATACGTATTTGGAATAATCCGTTATTACTTAATTGAATTTGGAATTGTTCAAATGACATCTGAAGAAGCAATTAAGATGATTATTTTAACATTACGTTAAAGGTAACCGATAAATTTTTAAAAGGATGATGATTTAAATGAGAGTTGGAAAACAATCATGGAAGTTTGAAAATTCAGTTTATTTACAAGAGACAGGAACGGCGGTTGGACCTTTAGAGTTTCAAGGTCCTTTACAAGAATATTTTGATGTAAAATATAACGAGCCTTACTGTGGTCAAAAATCGTGGGAGCAGGCAGAATCGCAGTTAATGAGAAGTGCTGTGCAGACCGTTTTAAATAAGTGTAATTTAAAAGATGAGGATATAACAGTATCTTTTGCAGGTGATTTAGTGAATCAAATAGTTCCCACTCATTATGTGTTTAGGGAATTTAATATTCCTTTCTTTGGAATATATGGTGCCTGTTCAACTTCAATGGAATCTTTATTACTGAGTTCTATTTTTGTAGATTCAGATAGTGCAAAGGTTGCTTTAGCGGCAACTAGCAGTCACAATTCAACGGCTGAACGTCAATATCGCAATCCAACAGAATATGGAGGTCCAAAACCGGAAACGGCCCAATATACGGTAACCGGTTCAGGAGCTGCCATCGTCAGTCATAAAAAATCTCCTATTCGTATTGAATCAGGAACCGTTGGAATGATCGTCGATGCTGCTCAAAATAATGCAAATGATATGGGATCGGCAATGGCTCCCGCTGCTGCTCAAACGATTAAACAACATTTAGATGATTTTGGATTACAACCCAATTATTATGATTTAATCTTAACAGGTGATTTAGCTCATTGTGGTAGCCCTATTTTAATCGATATATTAAAAAGTGATGGATATGATATTAGTGCCAACCATAATGATTGTGGAAAATTAATCTTTTCCCCTGATCAACCCGTTTTTGCAGGAGGAAGTGGTTGTGGATGTTGTGCTGTTGTCACGTATGGATATATTAAAAAGTTATTACTTGAAAAGAAACTTAAACGAGTCTTAGTTGTTGCGACTGGAGCTTTATTAAATCCAATTATTTTACAACAAAAAGAAACAATTCCATGTATCGCTCATGCTGTTGCCCTAGTTGCAGAGTAGAATTTTATGTTAATTAAAGAAAGAGGCGAATAGACAACATGATATTTTTTAATGCTTTTATTGTTGGAGGAATTATTTGTGCCTTAGGACAGCTGATTTTAGATTATTTTAAATTAACTCCGGCACATATTACGTGTAGTTTTGTGGTTATAGGGGCAGCACTTGATGTTTTCAATTTATATGATAAGTTAATTGAATTCGCAGGAGCAGGAGCTCAATTACCGATTATGAGCTTTGGTCATTCAGTCATTCATGGGGCTTTAGAAAAATCTGAGCAAATTGGTGCCATAGGAATTGGGATGGGGATGTTTGACTTAACAGCTGCAGGAATTACATCTGCTATTTTATTTGCTTTTATCGTCGCATTAATTTTTAAACCAAAAGGATGATTGAATTAGAAGGGAAGGTGGGATACGATGGGTTATGATCCATATACACCTGTTGAAAAAAATATTGATGAAAACCAAGCCATCTTAGAAGAAAGATTAGGAATTGGAAAAAGTTTTGATGTTGGTAAACGTGAAATTGTTGTCATGGGACGACGGTTACAACTTTATTATGTGACTGGTCTAATTAATTCGGATTTAATTGTTGATTTAATGACTCAGTTATTACTCTTAAATAGTTTGCCTGAGCCAGGTCACGATGTTTTGCAAACCATTCATAATCGTTTAGTCCATCAACAAGTTAATTCAACGGAAAAATTAGAAGATATTTATACTGCTGTTTTAAGCGGATTAATTGGAATTATTATTGATGAGGAAACTGAAGCTTTCATTGTTGATGTAAGGAGCTACCCAGGTCGCGGTCCTTCAGAGCCAGACACCGAAAAAACCGTTCGTGGTTCTCGAGATGGATATACTGAAAACATTATTGTGAATACAGCCTTAACACGTCGACGTATCCGTACAGGAAAACTTCGAAATGAAATTCTTAAAGTCGGAGATCAATCTAAGACAGATATTGCTATTATGTATATTGAAGATATCGCTGATCCAGTAATTGTTGATGAAATTAAAAGACGTATTTCTCAGATTAAGGTTGATGGATTAACGATGACCGATAAAGAATTAGAGGAGTTTATCACGGGACAGGTGTACAATCCGTATCCTTTAGTTCGATATACTGAGAGACCCGATGTGGTGGCAGCTCATTTATATCAAGGAATGATTGCAATCGTAGTCGATACTTCTCCAAGTGTTATTCTGGGGCCTGTTACCCTTTTTGACCATTTAACAAGTGTTGAAGAATATCGTCAAACACCAGCTGTCGGAACTTTTCTTCGTATCATTAGATTAGGTGGCATCATTGTTTCAATCTTTTTAATGCCAACATGGCTATTATTTGTTTTGCACCCAGAGTATTTACCCGACTTTCTTAATTTTATCGGGCCTCAAGAACAAGGAAATATTCCAATTATCTTACAAGTGCTTGCTGGAGAGATTGGAATTGAATTTTTAAGGATGGCCTCTATTCATACACCCACTTCAATTTCGTCTGCTTTAGGGATCGTGTCTGCTATTTTAATTGGTCAAGTTGCGGTTGATGTCGGGTTATTTGGACCTGAAATTTTATTCTATGTTGCTGTTGGAGCTTTAGGAGCCTTTGTAACACCTAGCTATGAGCTTGGATTAGCCAATAAAATGTTGAAGTTATTTATTATTATTGGAACGGCTTTGCTTGGAATATGGGGGTATGTTGGGACTATTATACTAAGTCTTATTTTCTTAGCTACTATGAAAAGCTTTGGAAAACCTTATTTATATCCACTTGTTCCATTTGATTTTAAAGCTCTTATCAGGACAGTTATTCGTTTCCCTATCACGTATCGATATAATCATCAACAAAAACAAAATCAAAAAAAATCCTCAGCCAAATAAAATTATCTCCCTATGGGGAGATAATTTTTTTATCATCTCTTAAATAGTCATGAATTTGAGTTTTTTAAAGTCTATTATTGTCTTAATGTTGAAAATTCGTTACAATAAAGGGATGGAAACTAGAAAGAAGTAGGTGGGGTATGGAATATAAAGTACATATTGATGCATTCGAGGGGCCACTAGATTTATTATTACATCTTCTTAAAGAGGCTAAAGTTAATATCTATGACATCAAGATTGCAGAAATAACCCAGCAATATTTAGATTATATTCACGCAATGGAAGATTTAAAGCTTGAGATTGCTTCAGAATACTTAGTCATGGCCGCCACATTGATTGAAATTAAAAGTAAAAGTTTATTACCCAAACAGGTTGTTGAGATAGAGGATGAATATGAAGAAGATACTCGTGAGGCGTTGATTCAACGATTAGTTGAGTATCAGCAATATAAAGAAGTAACAAAAGAACTTCGTGAACTTGAAGAGGAGCGAGGTCAGTTTTTTACAAAGCCACCGATTGATTTTACAGATTACTTGGATCAAGAAGTAAAGTTACCGCAAAATCTTCAAGTCGAACAATTAATCTCTGCCTTTGAAAAATTATTACGTCGTCATAAACTAGCTAAACCACTAAAAACGAGAATTGTGCCACAAAACATATCAGTTGAAGAAAGAATGAAATCACTCAATCAACAATTAAAATATAAAAAACGTGTTGCGTTTATTTCATTATTTGAACAATACGATAAAGAATATATTGTTGTCACCTTTTTAGCATTGCTAGAATTAGTGAAGGGGCGCCAAATCAGTATTTCACAGCAGAGTTATTATGAGGATATTTATATTTCAAGTTTAGAAGGTGATGAAGTTGTTTAAACAAGAGCGTCTAGGAATTTTAGAAGGATTATTATTTGCTGTAGGTGATGAAGGCGTAAGTCTTGAACAGTTAGAATATGTCATTGATGTGAATGAGGTTGAGGTAAAATCCCTTATTTTAGATTTAAAAGATCGTTATAAGCAGGTTTGCAGCGGGATTGATATTATTGAAGTTGCGGGTGTTTATAAAATGACAACCAAGAAAGATCATGCCATTTATTTAAAACGTTTGATTCAAAATCCAAATCAGCGAGGCCTTTCAAATGCGGCTTTAGAAGTATTGGCTATTGTTGCTTATCGTCAACCGATTACACGACATGAAATTGAAAATATTCGAGGGGCTAGTAGTGATAATGTCCTAAGAAAATTATTAACCTTTTCTTTAATCGAAGAAGCTGGGCGTTTAGAAGGACCTGGTCGACCTATTTTATTTAGAACGACAGATGATTTTTTAGATTATTTTGGGATTAAAACGTTAGAAGAGTTACCTGAATTGCCATTTGTATCACCGGATTTTAACTTAGAGGAAGAAGAAGATCTATTTAACTTTTCAGAAGAATCATAAATAAATGAGACTGAAACGTGCATACTAATCTTGGCTTTACTTTTGAGAACTGGAGGTATTAGTATGGCACGTGATCCAAAAAGTAAAAAAGTTACGAATGCGAAAGCAGCCAAAAATACAATGGATGCTGAAATTGCAGCAGAAGTGGTAGATGATTCTAAACCGAAACTGAAAAAAGGTAAAAACCTAAAAAACTTATAATTAAATAAAAAAGCTCTCCGAACGCTGGAGAGCTTTTTTTATTTTATTTAAATTTCTCCAAAGAACTGTACGAATTTATTGATATTTTAAAATAAGTTAACATACATTGTTATGAGATTAGAATTGGGGTGAATAACGAATGAAAAAGTTAAAAGTAGTAGTCGCTATCTTACTTGTAGCCGTTGTCTTTAGTGTAAAAGGAAATCAAACAGCCAATGCAATGGGAATTAGTTCGACTTGTGGAATTTTAATGGAGCAAACAACAGGACGAGTCTTGTTTGAAAAGTGTCCCGATGAACAAATGTATATTGCTAGTATTACTAAGATTTTAACTTCTATTGTTGCGATTGAGAATGGACAATTAGATGAGTGGGTTGAGGTGTCTGATAATGCAACAAGACAGGTTGGATCATCTTTATATTTGGCATTAGGGGATCAGATGAAGCTAATTGATGTCATTTATGGATTAATGCTTCGTTCAGGAAATGATGGGGCGATGGTCATAGCTGAAGCTGTTGGAGGTGATGAAGCAGGATTCGTTAAAATGATGAATGAAAAAGCAAAAGAAATTGGAATGAAAAATAGTATTTTTCAAAATCCATCAGGTTTAGATGAAACCACATATAACTTATCTACGGCTCGAGATATGGCTATTTTAATGCAATATGCAATGAACAATCCGATTTTTAGAGAAGTGACAGGAACTGAAACACATAAGGCGACGTCTAAAAATGGAACTCCTTATGTATGGCATAATAAACATAAATTAGTGACAGGGTATTATGAATATGCGATAGGAGGGAAAACGGGGTTTACCGAAAGAGCGCGTAGGACTTTAGTGACTTCTGCACGTAAAGACGATTTAGAACTAGTCGTTGTCACGCTAAAAGCGGGAGATGATTGGAATGATCATATGAGTTTATTTAACTACGGATTCGATAACTATGAATTAAAAAAGGTGATCGAAGCTGGTCAATTATATGGAGAAGATTTAAATTCAACCGAAAAGTTATATGTTAAAGATACTGTTTATTTAGCAGTGAAAAAAGATGGAAGTGAGTCTGTTACAACAGAATTAGTTCTATATGAAAGTCCAAAAACAGATGAGGTTGGAACATTAAAGATTTTGTTAAATGATCAAGTAGAAAGAGAAATTCCTGTTTATCGTCCAATACAAGTAAAAGAAAAAGAATTATCTTGGTTTGATAAAATTTTTAATTGGTTTACCGGGACGGTGAATTATTAATGATTCATAAAATTTGGATGGGATTATTTACTGTCGGAATTATTTTTAGTTTTTTGAATGGAACAACGGGGGATGTTAATAATGCTATTTTAGCAGGAGCCCAAGAAGCGATTAATTTACTTCTTTATTTAGCCGGGATTATGATTTTTTGGACGGGAATTTTACAAGTAGCGAATCATTCTAAGATGCTTGATCTACTTTGTCATCTCTTAACACCTATTACTAGATTTTTGTATCCCAAACTTAGAGCAGATCATCCAGCTTTAAAGTTTTTAACAACGAATATGGTTAGTAACTTATTAGGTCTAGGGAGTGCGGCGACTCCTACGGGATTAAAAGCAATGAAAGAACTTCAGGCAACAAACCCAAATCCTGAAAAACCTAGCTTTGAAATGTATACTCTACTTGTCATGAATACAGCTGGATTTACGATTATCCCTACAACGATTATAGGACTTCGTCATTTATATCACTCACAAAATCCAAGTGAAGTATTTGTTCCTATTCTGTTTGCTTCTGGTATTACAACGATTGGAGGATTACTCATTCACAATATCTATAGTCGTTTAAAGCGAGTCCAATCATCGGGTGATCAAGGATACGATAAACGATTAGAAAGAAGGTGAATGGATGTCAGCGATTAGTGGTTATGTTTTACCTATTTTTTTGCTACTTGTTTTTTTAACGGCATTCATTAATAATACAAAGGCGTTTGACCATTTTGTTGAAGGTGCTAAAGAAGGGATGCAAACGACGATTCAACTTGTTCCAAACATCGTAGGAATGATTGTTGGGATTAAAGTTTTCTTAGCTTCTGGTATTGTGGAGGCGATTGCCAACGTCCTACAACCCGTTCTTGATTTTATTCACGTTGATGCGCATGTCCTTCCTTTAATGATTTTAAGACCCTTATCTGGATCGGCAGCTTTGAGTGTAACGACTGATTTAATCTCTATACATGGTCCGGATTCCTATTTAGGAAGATTGGCATCGGTTATGCAGGGTAGTACAGATACGACGATTTATATTATTACAGTTTATTTTGCAGCTGTTGGGCTATCTGAGATGAAGCATGCGATGAAGTTAGGATTAACAGCCGATTTAATAGGGTTTGCTGCATCCATTTTAGCTGTGTCTATTTTCTTTTGAATTTTGATAGAAAAAAGCCCTCATTTAATTTGGAGGGCTTTAAAATTTTAAAATCAAATCTCTCTAGGATTAAAGATTGATTTTTACTAATAATAAAGGTAAAATGAAATTTACGTGAAAATCGTCGAATTTACGTTAATCCATGATTGGAGGAGATTAGAAGATGGAACGATTACAAAAAGTTATTGCTCAAGCTGGAATTGCATCTCGTCGTAAGGCAGAGCAATTAATTCTTGATGGAAAAGTAACTGTTAATGATAAAGTGGTACGTGAACTAGGAACAAAAGTAACAGGTAAAGAAAAAATTGAAGTAGAGGGAGTTCCGCTTCAACGTGAGAAAAAAGTTTATTATGTTTTACATAAGCCTCGTGGATATGTAAGTACTGTCTCAGATGAGTTAGGACGTCGTACGGTTTTAGATTTCTTTGCTGATCGAGTTTCAGAGCGTGTTTATCCAGTTGGACGTTTAGATTACGATACTTCAGGTGTTTTATTAATGACTAATGACGGCGAGTTCGCCAATAAAATGATGCATCCGAGTGGTGAGATTGATAAAGTTTATCTAGCACGTGTCAAGGGAATTGTATTACCAGAAAATTTAAAGCCATTTGGTAAAGGAATTGAAATTGACGGATATAAAACAAAACCAGCTTCAGCTACGTTAGTTTCAGTTGATAAAAAGAACCAGTCCTCTCTTGTTAGATTGACGATTCATGAAGGTCGTTATCATCAAGTTAAAAAAATGTTTGATGCGATTGGATTCCCGGTGAAAAAATTACGTCGTGAACAATTTGGAACAATTGATGTTCAGGGATTAGCTGCAGGTGAATTTCGCCCTCTAACACCTCATGAAGTTAAAACCTTATTAACAGCTGCGAATAGCACACAAGTTAAGAAAAAATTAAAATTTAATAAGATGCGTCAATTTT
>NZ_AEXQ01000103.1:0-9262 GCF_000191865.1 Turicibacter sp. HGF1 | reverse complement strand
TTTATTTTTATTCAACCTACATTATAACTCAAAAAAAGAGACGTTTATGCACTAAATACAAAAATCGTCTCTTTTTTTAATCTAATTAACTAAGTATTCTTTATAACGCATCAATAATGTTCTTAATTTTCTCATTGCTTTTGCTTCAATTTGACGAATACGTTCACGTGTTACGCCTTCAATCTCACCGATTTCTTCTAATGTTTTCTTCTCTTCACCATTTAATCCAAAGCGATGAATAATCACAAATTGTTCGCGTGGATTTAAACTTAAAATCATTTTATCCATGTATGCTTTTAAATCTTCATCCATCGCTTGTTTTTCAGGATTATCATAAATACGCGACATTCCCTCAACTAACATTTCATTTTCATTTGAAATTAAATCTTGAAGTTCAGTATCTTCGTCTTCTTTAGATACAAATCCATTTAATGATGTTGGCTTTAACATATAAGTCTGCACACGCTTAACCGCTTCGTATTTTTCAATTGGAATTTTTAATTCTCCACATAAATTATCTACATCAACGGGTTCATCTTCTTGGTCCGCTTTTTGTTCATATCGCATGACCTGATTAATCGATTCAAACATATGAACGGGAATTCGAATCGTGAACCCTTCATCTGCAATCGTACGAGTTACTGCTTGTTTAACCCAGTAAGTCGCATAAGTTGAAAAGTTATTATCAAATGTAAAATCAAATTTTTCAATGGCTTTCATTAACCCTTCAAGTCCCACTGAAAATAAATCATCGTAATCTAATTTATGATGATAAAACTTTGTATAACGTCCAATAATTTTATGAACTAAATTGGTGTTATTAAAAATTAACCATTCAAGTGCTGTTTCATCATTTTCTAAACGGTATTTTTTTAAATATTCTAAATTATGTTGATACTCATTGGTATGTTTACGCATTAATAAATTATGCGCACTTCCTGCTACTGGACTAATTGTTGATTTCGTTTCTTCCATTTCCATCTTGCTATTAATCTCCCCTCTCATTGAGTCATTAATAACGTTTTTTCTTTTTGTATTAGTACGTTTCTTTTGATTCATTGCCCCCATGCTATTCATCCGATACGTCCTTTCTTTTTATCGAAATCAAATCCTATTCATCTCATAATTTACGGCCAATGACATTGAGCCAAACGACTTTATTTCCTTCATCTCTTAATTCAGTATGACTCCAAGCTGTCTCAATCTTTAATCCACCACATTGGCTAATTAAGTGATGAAATTGCGACGGTGAGTAATATTGAAAAAATCGTCCGTCTTCAACCCCACTTCCTTCCCCTTCTTTCACTGAGATATAAAATACACCCTCTTTTTTCAAACTCTCTCTTATTTTAATTAAAATTGATGGTAACTCTTTAGCGCTAACATGCAATAAAGATGCACAGGCCCAAACACCATCGAATTCTTCGTTAAATTGTATGTCTTCAAATAATTGATTTAAGACAGGTTGTCCAAGTAAAAGACTAGCTTGCGTCGCTAATTCCTTCGACCCATCTACAGCTACGATTTGATATCCATTTTGTTTAAAATAGTAACTATCACGACCTGATCCACACCCTAAATCTAAAATCAATCCCTCCTTTTTTATAAACGGTAAAAACTTTTTATAAGTCGCGCTCAAATCTGCTTTAACCGTTTGAAAAAAGTATTCCTTTGCATGTTGATTATAAAAGTCTAATGTCATCTTAGCACCATTTCCCTTCTGATTATATTAATTTCTTTCAATAATTATCACTCTTTTCTCACATAATAATATCAAAATTCCAAATCAAATATAATGGAATTTTGAAAGGAAGATCTAAAATGGGTAAAAATGAAATGGGTTCTCCAATGAACGCCTCTATGCAAAGTGTTAAAGAAAAATCAGATGTGGAGTTTGGAACAGGTAACGTGGCTGATGTTCGTATCGATGTAAAAAAATCAACGCCTGAAGCCGCCCGTTATACAGAATCTGCCAAAACTAGACGTACACGTCAAATGAATCAAAAACACTAACTTACATCCCCTACGAAAGTAGGGGATTTTTTATTTCATCAAGAGGAACGCAAGTAACGTCACGATGAATTGACTTAATAGATTAACCCAATCATTATTCATCAATGACCAACCGCCTACTAAATTCGTTGGTTGATCATGATGAAGACGTCGCTCTGTTATAAGGTGGCACTCCACACATTCATATTTAGGTTGGATTAAACTCCCCAGATAACTATCTAGAATTGAACCTAGGATTCCTAGGAGACAAACACTTAAAAATAGCGTGCCCCAAGTCTGTGATGAAAGGCTAAAAACCGTCAACCAAGTGGCACTAAAACTAGCAATTAAACAAGCACCAGCAATTGAAGCAAGGGTTCCAATAACTGAGACCCCACCTGATAACCCTTTATCTAATGGCTTAAAATTTAAAATAGAGCGAGGTGGATGTGAGCTTAAAACACCGATTTCTGATGCCCATGTATCTGCCGTTGCACTGGCTAAACTAACAGCCGTTGCAACTAAAAAGACTTCTTCGTGACTGATTCCATAGCCTAGGCAACAAAGCGCTGGAATTCCACCGTTACATATGATTTGAATGCTATCTCGCTTAGCTCCTTTTTCATGCAAATGATAGAGATGATATTTTCTTTCTTCCTTGTAGTAAGACCACCACATCGAACTAATAAAAAATAATCCTAACAACCCATATCCATACATGCCGCCACCTAATCCTATTAAAATGCCTACTATTAAGGCCAAAATAGCACCGGATAAAGTTAGAGCTTTCGCTAAATAGGCAACTACTGAAAAGAAAATAGTTCCTATTAAAATTAAAAAGAATTTCATTTTTTACCTCATTTGTCCATTATTTGTATAAATATCATTTTTTCTTATCATAATATAAGCAAATGACTTTGGGAGTGATGATAATGTCTTCTAAACAATTTAAAGAAAGTAAAATTAAGTTTACCGTCTTTTTTTATTTATCTATTTTACTTTCTATCTTTTTCTTATTTCAAATTCGCTATACACTGAACGTTTCAATCAAAAACTGGGATTTAACACAATATACATTGCTTATTTTAGTTGGATGCTTCTTATTAATTTGTATCCTAAGATACCATACTTTTTCATTAGAATTAAAGCAAGAAAAAGAAGTACTTGATTTAGAAATGAAGCAATTAACGTTTAAAAAATCTCAACTAAAAGATAAAATCGCATCCATGAATCCCTATGATTTTGGGGAACTTGTTGCTGATTTATTCCGTGCTAAAGGTTATAAACGCGTCTTTTTAACCCCACACATGAATCAACATTTTTATGATCTTGAAATGTATTTAGATGACGACAAAGTATTGGTCTCTTGTTTATTAGGCCAAAATCAAAGCATTGGTCAGGCTTACTTAGATCGTCTTTACTTAAAAATGAAACAAAACCAAGTGAATCACGGAATTTTTGTTACCCTTGGAACTTTTAATCCTGAATGCTATAGCTTCATTCAAAATAAACCGATTGAAATCATCAATGGTGATGAATTAATTGAGACGTTTGTGTTAAATCCAACTATTTAATTTTCTTGATTCAAAAACTTAAAATAGTTTTCACAAAATTGATTCCATAAGACTTCATATTCCGTTTCTGAAATAATCGGAAGATCGTAAATGGAGTCTTTTTGTTGTTCTTTACAAAACAAAACAAAGTCCTCAATATATGCATCTGTTTCTTCTTCATATGCATAAACTTCTTTAATGTTTAACAACTGTGCTAGCTTCAATCGAGTATGTCCATCTAGTGCAACCCATTGACCCTGAAACTTTGTTACAGGAATCAAAATATCTTTGTCACTTTTAACCCAGGTTGCTAACTCTGTTAACTTTTTTTCATTAATATAAAATTGGCTCGGTTGAATCTCACTTAATAACACTTTAAATCGTTTTTTAGGAGGAGCCTCGTATAAAAGAGTGCCTTGCTGATCTTTTATGACATGAATAAAGCCACTGTAAAACAAAAATTCCTCAATGACCTCGTCTAAATAATGGTCAGTACTCGCATATAATAACGCTTGTTCTTGATTTAAAATATCAAATGCGTATTCATAGACCTCATCTTCTTCTTGAATCTTAAAACACGTATGATGAAGTTGAAGATGAACCTGAAACATTGAACTGCCACTCGGTACTTTTTCAATTTTCATCTCTGACCCTCCCCATCGAAATACCTTTTTATTAACGCATCAAGGGCTTCTTTCTCATAAATCCAATCATTCATAAACGTCGATAAATCATAGGATAAAACATTTTCAGCTAGTTTTTGAAAGTCATTAAAATCAATGGGGTGCTTTTTAGAGGTTTGAATAAGTAATTGAATAAATCGATTAAACGTTGCTTCTCCCATTAACGATTCTAACGCTGCTAAAACAAACGGCCCTTTTGTATAACTATTATACGAAATATTATATTGACCGTAATCACAAATCGGTTCGAGATTTAGACGATCATATTGAACCCTTTGCAAAAAAGATTGTCGATAGGATTCCATTTTTTCCTCATATCGGGTTATTCCATAAAATTTCTTGATTGCAATGGCTTCAAAATAGGAGGCAAAGGCCTCGTCAAAGAAACGCGTTTTTCTCATTTCATGGTTCACACGAGGATTCCACCCATGTCCAATTTCATGATAAAGATGTGTGTGATCGTATTCACCTTCTTTAAATCCATGCTCTTCCATCAATAAATAATCTTCGCCTGCTTGAGAACCAAATCCCTCTTTAATTTCAATGATACTAAATGGTACCACCCGTTCACAACATCCAAATCGTTGTTCAAATAATTCAAAGACTCGATTTAATTCTAGTATAACTTTTTCATATGTTCTCTTGACATCTTCTTCAAAGACAAATAACCGAATAGATTCAGTTTCAATGATTTGATACTTGGCCACACAAATGTCAATTCGCCACATTTTGCGATGACTTTTATAATGATACGTTTGGAATTGAGGTGTTTTTTCAACCCCAATGAATCGTCCCCCACTAGCTACCACATAAGGCATTGGAACGGTGACGTATATGTCATAATGAAATTCATTTAAAATTCCAAGTCTAATGCTTTCCTCATTCGCCTTCGCAAGAATCGGATAAACGAGACAATCATTTCGAAGGATTGAAAACTCAGGTGAAAGCGAATCTTTAATATATGGAAAAATTGATTCATAGCCACTGATTGTTCCCTCATACTTGATCTCTAGTTCGTCAATATCTCCTTGAGGTAAAAAGACTTTGATTTCATTGACTTGATAATTGGTCTGAACTGTTTTAATTTCCTGTTCAAAAGATAAGAGCGCACCCTGCTTCAACCTAATTTCGAGGACTTTTAACTCATGATACAATAAGAAAAAAAGCGTTGAATCTTCAGATTCCCCCTCTATTTGAATGATACTTCTTCCTTTAAGTTTTTCATCATGTCGCAAAACATCAAGACTCAACTGATAATGTAAAATTCGATTCATCGTTTCCCTCCAGTCTTGAACTGTTATCTCAAACAACATTAACCTTATTTTACCACATTACCTTCTGCTAGGACTGTTTGTTTTGTTTAAATTCGGTAATTTTTCAATAAAAAAACAACCCTTTCCTTGAGTGGTTTAGTGAGATTGACGACTAACTTCTAAAATAAAATCTGATGCTTTTTAGAACCACCTAATTGATGAAAACTTTTGGCCAGTTGATTGACCTTTTCTTTGTATCTTGAATCCTGAATAACGTTTAAAGTCACCTCTTTAATCACTTAAAAAATAATTGATCAACGCTCTTTAAACTCAAAGTTAAGTTTAATGGCATTAAAAGACTAATTTTTTTAAAATCCTTCAAAATCCATGTTTAGCCCTTGCATTTCCTTTTAAATTATGTTAACCTTATTTACCCCACTATTTAGAGTTCTCAATATGCTTCTTTTTACCAACATTCTTTCATGATTTATGTTTTTAGTATGATTGCATAAACTTTAAATAGGTAATTGACGATTTTTGAATCGGAGTGATTAAAATGTTTGAAGAATTAATTGAAAAAGCGGAAGCCGTTTTAAAACCAAGACGACTATCATCTACTGCTGAAGCATCAAGTGTTGCCGCTGCTATTTTAACGAAAGAAGGTCATATTTATACAGGAGTCTGTATTGATACAGCTTGTTCAATGGGATTTTGTGCTGAACATTCAGCTGCTGCTGCCATGATTACAGCTGGTGAAAGTGAAATTGTTAAAATGGTCGCAATTAACAAGCGTGGAAATATCCTTCCTCCTTGCGGGAGATGTCGTGAATTTATTAGTCAATTAAATGATGCGAACATTGAGGCTGAAGTCTTAATTAATCGTCAACGTGCGGTTAAACTGATTGATTTATTACCTTATGATTGGCGTCAATCAAAAATGTCCGAAGTTGAATAAGAACTTCGGACATTTTTTGATGCTATTTAATTAAAGATTGCATGTCTAATGGCATTGGAATACTGAATGATAAGTTCTCCTTTGTCATTGGATGCTGCATTTGAATTTTTGCTGAATGCAAGGCTTGGCGTTTTAATTTTCCTACTTTAGCCACCCCTCCATATAAGACATCCCCTAGTAATGGATGTCCTAAATGACTCATATGAACTCGAATTTGGTGTGTACGCCCTGTCTTAAGTTCTAATTCAACGAGTGAATACGTCTTAAATTGTTTTTTGACTTCATATAAAGTCACAGCTTGATCCCCATTTTTAGCGACACGACGTCTGGCACGATGATGGCGATCCTTTCCGATTGGAGCATCAATACGCCCTTTTCTCGTTTTCAGATTGCCACTGACGAGAGCTAAATACCAACGTCTAATTTGTTTTTCAGATAATTGATAGTCCATTAAGCTATGCGCCATAAAGTGTTTGGCAAAAATGATGCCACCACTTGTATCAGTATCAATCCGATGAATATAACGAATCCGCTCATTGAAACCTTTTTGCTCATAATAATAGGCTACGCCATTCACCAACGTATTTAGTCCATCTTTTTGATCAGGATGTACCATCACTCCCGCCGGTTTATTTAAAATGAGTAAATGTTCATCTTCATACACAATATCAAGGTTCATTTTTTGTGGCTTGAAGTCAATCCCCTCTGATTCAAAGACGGGAATTAATAAGATATCGCCCACTTCTAGAATTTTATTAAAATCAGCAATCTGAGCATTTAGTTGTACCTTTTTTGACATATATAACTCATGAATCTTTTTACGAGCAAGATGATACGTCATCAAAAAGTCTCGGATACTTTGCCCGGCTTGTTTTTCTTCTATTTCAAATCTTAAATTATTTGCTTCACGAGTTACGTTCATTTCTTCCACCACACACTTATTTTTTGATTTGTCTGACCACGCCCAACACATCCTCTTTAACATCTATAAATCCGATGGCACGTGAATCTAAACTATGATTTCGATTGTCCCCCATGACAAACAGTTTTCCCTCTGGGACACGCCATGTCTTTGACCCTACTTCAATCATCGTTTCATTCAAGTAAGGTTCATCAATTAATTTCCCGTTCACATAGACGCGATGTTGATCAATTTTAATCTGATCACCACTCACCCCAATGACACGTTTTAAGAAAAATTTATGCTGATTTTTAACATGTGCATTAAAGGCAATTAAGTCGTTAATTTTAGGTTCTCGCCTTTTGTAAGCACGACGATCAATCAGAACAATTTGATTATGTTTAATCGTTGGAACCATTGACTCACCACGTGCTAAAGCAATTCGAACAAATCTTGAAATCGCATATCCAATCATTAAACTAACGCCTATTTCAATCACATCATCTAGGAATGTATTTTTTTCTTCCACGCTCATTCACCCCATCTTATTTGACTCTTTTTATTATATCACATCACACCCGATTAAAAAGAATGGATATTTTTATGAATTCTTTTTATATTTTCCAATCTATGCTATGCTATACATAATCTGATTTTAGATGACCAAACTATAGACAAACAAAAATTGGAGGGTTTATTATGCGTACTGTTGTCGATCGTTTTATCAAATATGTTTCCTTTGACACAAAATCAAATCCTGAGTCTACGACGACTCCTTCCACTCCATCACAATTAGCATTTGGTGATGTATTAGTTGAAGAGTTAAAAGAATTAGGCTTACAAGACATTCAAAAGGATGAAAATGGCTATATTTATGCGACATTACCTGCAAATTGTGAATCAGATGCGCCAGTCATCGCTTTTATCTCTCATATGGATACAAGCCCTGATTTTAATGCTGACCATGTTAAACCTCAAATTATCGATTACCAAGGGGGAGACATTATTTTAAATCAGGAAAAAAACATTGTCTTATCCCCAACTGACTTCCCATCTCTTAATCAATACGTGGGTCAACAGCTCATTACAACAGATGGAACAACCTTACTTGGGGCAGATGATAAAGCAGGAATTGCTGAAATTATGACAGCAATGGATTATTTAATTCAACACCCTGAAATTAAACACGGAACGGTTAAAGTAGCATTCACCCCAGATGAAGAAATTGGACGTGGCGCTGATCACTTCAAAGTTGAAGAATTTAAGGCTGATTTTGCTTATACGATGGATGGGGGTGTTCTAGGTGAACTACAATATGAATCCTTTAATGCGGCGGGCGCTAAACTTACCATTCATGGAAAAAGCGTTCACCCAGGGGATGCTAAAAATAAAATGATTAATGCGGCGTTAATCGCCACTGAAATTGCAAACCAATTCCCCGTGAATGAAACACCACAACATACAGAGCATTACGAAGGATTTTACCATTTAATTGACATTAGTGGTCACTGTGAAGAAGCCGTTTTAAAATACATCATCCGTGACTTTGATACGGAGCAATTTAATGCACGTAAAAAATTCGTCGAAAAAGTGGTTCAAGACTTTAATCAAAAGTATCCGTCTCATACAGTCGAACTTGAATTAAAAGACCAATACTATAATATGAACCTTCATATCAAAGATAAAATGCACATTGTCGAACTTGCTAAAAAGGCATTGATTGAAGTTGGGGTTGAACCGTTAATTGTTCCAGTTCGTGGTGGTACAGATGGTTCAAAATTATCATTTATGGGGTTACCAACGCCTAATCTCTTCACAGGTGGACATAACTTCCACGGAAAATTTGAATATATTCCAATTCCTTCAATGGAAAAAGGAGTAGAAGTCATTGTTAAAATCGCTGAATTAGCAGCAAAATAAAATAT
>NZ_AEXQ01000104.1:0-16603 GCF_000191865.1 Turicibacter sp. HGF1 | reverse complement strand
TTGGCTCATCCCTTTTTAACGTTATGATTTTTTAATATCTGCAAGTTCTAACTCAATTTTATAGGTGTCAGGTTCATATGATTTGCATGGGGTATCAGGTAAGCAGAGATTCGGTAATAAGATTTTAAAGGTACTTCCTTTGTGTGCAGCACTTTCTAATTCGATTTTTCCGCCATGTAGACTAACAAGGCTCTTCACCATATAAAGTCCCATCCCAATGCCTTCATTAATTCGTGTCAATGATTTATCGACTTGCACAAATCGTTCAAAAATGAGCGATTGGTCGATGGCGGTAATCCCAATCCCTTCATCTTGCACTTCTAAAACAAACCATTCCCCCTCTATCAGGGTTCGCACTGTAATCGTAGTGGATGGCGAAGAAAACTTAATGGCATTCGATAAAAGATTACATAGAATTCGCTCAATCATCGAACCATCACATTTTAATAGATGCTGATTGATGTCTGTTTGAAACTTGATGGAGACGGATTCACAGCACGGATGAGCTGATATGATAGCCGTAACATCTTGTAGTAACTGGATAACCTGATAATTATGAAAATGAGGGACTAATGTATTCATCTCTATTTTTGAAATATCCATTAAGTTATTAACAAGCTTCGTCATCCTTTTTCCACTGACATCGAGTGAGGTACGATATTTTAAATAAATTTGTTTGAATTTTTCATCATTAACGTTCACCATTTGATTTAGTAACTGAATGACTGAACAAAAGACATTTAATGGCGTTTTTAATTCATGAGAAAGATTTGAAATAAATTGAGTTTTTTCGTGATCATAGACCTTTAACTTTTCGAGTTCGAGTTCTTTTGATTTGTCAAAATAGGTGACCGCTATTTCTTTTTTGCCATCATTTTCGGTGATGACTTGAATACTACAATCAACTGTTCGTTTTACATTATTTAAGTCGACATTTAGACTCCCACGCCATTTTCCGGTTTGATTAAGGTGTTGTCTGATCAGATGGTTTTTTTCGTGAGCTAACATATAAGGGGGAAGAATTTGATTTAGACGATGTAGGTCTGTTTCATGGTAGTATTCTTGCATTTTTTTGTTCGCGTACAAGATGTTCAATTGTTCATCCATTAAAAACATATAACTGTGTTTATTATCATCTGTTAGTTTATAAAATAACGTAAGCTTATTATTTAACAATTTGATTCGTAAACTTGATAAAAATAAGTCAACAAAATTACCGGCAATCACAATTAAAAAACCAATATAGGTAATGGCCACTGACATCAATTTAACGTTTAAAGAAAGTTGAACTGAGCCATTTAAAGCAATGATGGCATAAAGGGCTTTAAGGGCTAACATAAAAATACTAGAACTTAAGATAGGAAATAGATAATCTTTTTCTTTAAATCCAGACATGAAGAGATGGATTGAAACGCTCGTATAGCAAATAAATAAAAATAAATTATAGCCGATAAAGAAGAAGTTACCATTTAGAATACCATAAGAATTAACTATTCGCTCGATAAAGCCAAAAATCATGGTAAATAAGATGACAAATAAAATCGACTTTTTTTTATGACTGAGTATCAACTGTTTTAATTTAGAATTTTTTTGAAGCACAATCAGTAAAATTCCAATCCTTAATAATGAGGCTGATACGGTGATATAGTTAGTAATAACCAGTTCATTCGATAAAAAGGTTAAATAATCAACTTGCCCAAATAAAATACCCGTTGATAATCCTAGGTACATTAGGGCGATAATAAAGATATTTTCTTTTTTTGAACGGTTATAGGACATCAAACAACTCGCAACGGCTAAAACGGAAAGGATAAAGTTAAAATGCCTAATAAAGTTAATAGCTGAAATCAACGAGAGTTTATCTAATGATTGATAGAACAACATAGTAGTAATTAAATAAATAGATAGTAAAACGGATATTAAAATAATTCCCCAGAAAAAACTATTTTCTATTTTAGATAGTGATTGATCAGTGCGGAGTTGATTTGACACCGAGAGCATCCCCTTTCATAAGTAACAAAACACAAGAGATTATTATCTCACAAAAATGATTTAATCTTTGTCGTTTTTTGTCATCTCGTTAAATAAAATGTAAAAAAAGTAGACTCCTCCAAGGTTTAAATGTGATGAAGCTTTTTGAGTGGAGATCATATGATAGGATCATTTTTTATAATTTTTCTGAATTTAACCGCTCAAAACACTTTTAATTCCATAGATATTCCATAGAATCTCGTGCCGTATTTTGTTATAATAAGGGTGTACTAAACATTAAAGTACGAACAAGGGGAAAAAAGGAGTAAAACTATGAAAAATTTTAAATATTTATTAGTTGCTATGATGGCTGCTGGAGCTTTAACAGCTTGTAGCTCAAAAGAACAAACGCCTGCGGGAGAACCAGAAACACCAGCGATTGATCAAACAACAGAAGTTGAAACAGATGACGTTGTGGAAGAAGACGGTCTTATTGAAGGTGAAATCACAGTTGAAGTCACAGGTCAATTAGCGGATGCTTATGAAGCCGTTCGTGATGTATATGGTGAAGATTATCTTCCAAACACGGCTATTCCAGCTGACTTATTAGAAAGTGTATACGGAGTTAATCCTGAATACGTGGCACAATTCGTTGCTGAACAACCGATGATCAGCATGCACCCAGACTTATTTATCGGAATTGAAGCCACTGAAGGAAATGCTGAAGCCGTTGAAGCTGCTTTACAAGCTTACCAAGAATACTTAATTAACGATAGCATGCAATATCCAATGAACTTAGCTAAAGTTTCGGCTTGTCAAGTGTTACGCTACGATAACTATGTGTTCTTAGTGATGTTAGGAGCCATTAACGAAGATATGGATGCAAGTGATGATGAAGCAGCTGCTTTTGCACAAGCAGAGGTACAAAAAGCAGTTGACGCTTTAGACGCTGTTTTTGCTAAATAATTAAAAATCCTTTGAACACCTTGTGGTTCAAAGGATTTTTTTTGTCACAACGATTGATTAATCGAGGTCTCTATTAAAAGGTACGGACTCCTCCAATGATATTACTGTTTTCATGCTGATTTTTACTCAGCTAATTTCTCAAACTGGCTGTTATAAAGCTCAGCATAGAATCCGTTTTGCTTCATGAGTTGTTCATGGGTTCCACTTTCAATAATGTCTCCATGATTCATCACTAAAATGAGATTGGCATTTTTAATAGTGGACAAGCGATGCGCAATCACAAATGAGGTGCGTCCTCTCATTAATTTATCCATCGCCTCTTGAATGAGAATTTCAGTACGGGTATCAACCGAACTTGTGGCTTCATCTAAAATAAGAAGGGGTGCATTTTCAACCATCGCACGGGCAATCGTGATTAGCTGTTTTTGTCCAGCTGATAAATTTGCCTTATCATTTAGAATCGTCTCATATCCTTTCGGTAATGTTTTAATAAAATGGTGAATGCCAACGGCCTTACATGCCTTCTCCACCTCTTCATCTGACACATTTTTCATGGAATACACGATGTTTTCACGAATCGTTCCTTCAAAAATCCATGTATCTTGAAGCACCATCCCAAACAAATCATGAACATTGTGACGAGTTAACTGATTAATGGGCATCCCATCAATTAAAATTTCACCTGAATTCGCTTCATAGAACTTCATAAGTAAATTAACCATCGTCGTTTTTCCAGCACCGGTTGGACCCACAATGGCAACTTTTTGTCCAGGTTTTGTTGTCACTGAAAAATCGTTAATAATGGTTCGATCTGCGTGATAACCGAAATGAACGTGTTTAAACTCGACTTCCCCTTTACTAACAGTAAAATCATTGATTTTTCCATTTTCTTGTTGCATTTCAGGTTCTTCTAAGAACTCAAAAACACGTTCACTAGCCGCTGCCGTCTGTTGTAAACTCGTCATTGCTTGTGCAATTTGTGATAGTGGTTGAGTAAACAGACGAATATAAACCATAAAGGCTACGATCACCCCAAAGGTGATGACTTCATTCATCGCCAAAGAGGCTCCTACAATACATACTGCCACATAACCAAAATTTCCAATAAAACTCATCAGTGGCATCATTAATCCTGATAAAAATTGAGAACGCCAAACACTTTCGTATAAGTCCTCATTAATCTCATCAAATTTTGCTTTCGCTTTTGCCTCATCATTATACACTTTGACAATGTTATGTCCTGAATAGATTTCTTCGACATGTCCATTCATTAATCCTAAATCACGTTGTTGTCTAATAAAATATTTTTGTGATTTTGACATAATAAACATCATTAAGATAAAACCAATCACGGTTGAAAGAATGGCGGTGATTGCCATCCATGCATTGGTGATAAACATCATGAAAAGTGAGCCGAAAAATAAGGTGATGGCAGATACTAAATTCCCCACGCTTTGATTCAAAGTTTGCGCAATGCTATCGACATCATTTGTCACACGACTTAAAATATCGCCATAACTTGTTGAATCAAAGTATCTGAGTGGTAACCGATTGATTTTTTCTGAAATTTGTGTTCTTAAACTCTTTGCCACTTTTTGTGTGACTGTATTCATAATAAATCCTTGAAAATAAGATAAAATGAAGGATGCTCCGTACATATACACAAGAAGTAAGCAAAGATCTTCGACAGCGTCTAGATCAATTCCCGTCATTAAACCCGCTGTAATAAGGTCTGTGACTTCACTTAATTTGTCAGGTCCAATCAGGGTAAGAATGGTTCCAACAATCGAAAAAATAAGGGCGAAAGCTATTAAAAGATAATGAGGTTGACAAAATAGAAGAAGTTTTTTGACGCTTTTTTTCGTGTCTTTTGCTTTCTCAGTCGGAGCCCCTGCTCCTGCCATTGGTCCGCGATTTGGTCTACTCATGTTCTAACTCCTCCTTCGATAATTGTGAATAAGCAATTTGTCGGTAAACTTCACAATTTTTCAAAAGCTCTTGATGGGTTCCGATGCCAACCATTTTTCCTTCATCGAGTACAATAATTTTATCCGCATGAATGATCGTTCCAATTCGTTGCGCAACAATTAAATGGGTTGCATCCTTTGTTTCTTGTCGTAATGCAGCGCGTAAGACACGATCTGTTTTATAATCGAGCGCTGAGAAAGAATCATCAAAAATATAGATCTCAGGATCACGACAAATGGCACGAGCGATTGCAAGACGTTGTTTTTGTCCTCCGGAAACGTTACTTCCTCCTTGAGCAATAGATGAGTGATAAGTTCGATCCATTTTTTCAACAAAGTCACGACCTTGGGCAATGGTGATTGCTTTTTTAACCTGATCTAATTTAGCCATCTGACGTCCGTTATCTCCAAAAGCAATATTGGACTCTACTGTACCAGCAAATAAGACGGCTTTTTGTGAAACATAGCCCAGCTTATTGTTTAAATCAGATTGTTTATAATCCTTGACGTTCATTCCATCAACTAAGACTTCTCCTTCAGTTGCATCGTAAAAACGAGGAACTAAGTTGATTAAGGTTGACTTACCACTACCCGTTGATCCAATAAAAGCAACGGTTTCGCCTCGGTTCGCTTTGAAACTGATGTTTTCAATCACATATTCTTCAGCATCTGGATATTTGAAGCTAACATTTCTAAATTCCACTTCTCCAACCCTATCAGTAGGGGCTTGCTTTGTTCCATCAACAATACTAAGAGGTGTATTTAAAACCCCCATAATTCGTTTGGCTGAAACAGTGGCACGTGGTAACATGATAAAGATCATGGTGAGCATCATAAAGGCCATGACGACTTGAATTGAATAAGATGAAAATACGACCATATCACTAAATAACCCAATTTTATCCATTCTATCCGCAGCTTCAATCAGGTAAGCTCCAATCCAGTAGATAGCCAAACTTAATCCACTCATAATTAATGTCATTCCAGGTCCCATAATAGCCATAATACGTCCAGTAAATAAATGAGTACGAGTTAAAATGTTATTTGCATTTTCGAATTTTTCTTCTTGATAATTTTCTGCATTATAAGCTCGGACAACTCGAATTCCCGTTAAATTTTCTCGTGTGACTAAGTTGAGATTATCGGTTAGTCCTTGAATAATTTTAAATTTTGGAACAGCAAAAATTAAAATGATTGATAGCATAACTAATAACACACAGACGGCTCCTGCAGTTACAAGTGACCATTCGAAATTTTTTCCAAGAATTTTTAATATTGCCCAAACGGCTAAAATGGGTGCTTTAATCATTACTTGTAACCCCATGGCAAATACCATTTGAACCTGTGTAATGTCATTGGTTGAACGTGTAATTAAACTAGCAGTAGAAAATTGATTAATTTCTTGCATCGAAAAAGATTCTACTTTGGTGTATAAACTTTCTCGAAGTCGTTTTGATAATGTTGCGGCAATACGTGCTGCGAAAAAACCAACAATGACTGCAGAAATTAAACTCCCTAGTGCGCAAAATAGCATGTAAGAGCCTTGTACCCAAATGTCACCCATGGCACTACCTTCTGTTTGAACTAGCCTCGTAATCTCTGACATATAATCTGGAAGCTTCAAATCTAACCAAACTTGTGTCACGATAAAAAATGAGACAAACAATCATTCCTCCCCATTCTGGTTTCTTTAAATGCTTAAAGATTTCCCCCATATTTTCACTCCTTTTGACCATAAGTTATCCATCTATACATATATATCCATAAATTATAAAATAATGTCGTATTTTTACGTTCAAATTGCTAAATGGCAAAAATAATTTTAGGTCATTAAATGGATGTCTCTAACATTTAACGTCATAAAAAAAACGGTTACTCAAGCAAAAAAAGTAACAGTTTTTTAGGAATTTGATTTGATAAACAATGAGGGTTTTAAATTTATTTTCGTATTTGAGATTTAAAAAGCTCATATGCATCTTGTAACCGAATGGTCATTATGCCAACTTTGTCGATCGTATCCAACATTTCCTCTCTTTCTTCATCCCAAATTGAACTTTCACATAAAGAATATCCAGTATAATAATTTTTCCCATCCTGTGTTCGGTAATAAACATAACACTTACAATCCTTACCATATAAATCAATTTTTTTTTCAAAATCTTGAAAAAAGTGTTTAATATCTAGGTACATACTTGACAATCTAATCGCTTTGAGTTGATTTTGTTGATATCTGTCTAGAACATCTAAGATAAGACGATACGCCCCAATAAAGGCATTTTTCTTGAAATAAAATCCAAGCAATAAGGCACTTAATATCAAGCCTATATTCCCAAGTACCATGGTTGGAAGCACTATTTCTTGATGAACTAGATTTAAATAAAGATTCAAAATAACAACAATCCCCATCCAAAATAAAATCCAGTTTCGCTCTTCTTCTAGTAGTCTCAATTCATCTTCAGTATTTTCAATCAGTAAATAAATGGGATATTCCTGTGAATCAATTTCCTCTTTCACAAGACGTTTTAAAAAGGCATTATTTCCTTTTGACTGTTGAATTAATTGTTTAGGATCAAAGCTTATTTTTTCTAACAATCCTACTCACTCCTTCCCCCTCCTGTTGTACTATCAAAATATCACAGGACTATATAAATAGGAAAAGAGTTTTAATCCAGCGCAGATAAAATGATTCAAAAAAATGTTGAGCTACCCTCTTTTTCGTTATGATTCAAATTTATTCGATATATTTTGATAGGTGATTGTTGAAAAATATAATAAATTGTTAAATTCGGATAGATAATACGTTGTTTTATCTAAAAATAGCATCAACTGTTTCTTTTTACCACACTAAAAGTCTTTAATATTCAGGCAATATAGGGTTTAAATGATAGTAAACGATAGACAAAAAACACCAACTGTGACAATTACAGTTGGTGTTTTCTTTATTAGAATAATCCGATGAATGCTCCTAGTAATCCAATGACAACTAGAATTGCGATGTTAACAAGTGGAGAGGCTCCACGTTTAACTAGAGGATATAATCCAAATGTTAATCCAAGTGGTAATAAACAAGGCATAATTCCATCAAGGATTTCTTGAACGACAATAACTGACTCCCCATTAGGAATTTCAGCCGTAATTGGAACTCCTACATAGGATGCAATTAAAGCCCCTACGACGATTCCCCCAAGAATTATTTTCATAATAATTCAAAATTTTTTTGTGTTTATACAAGGACATAGAGTTCATTAAAATCGCAAAAAAAGTACTTTTTTATTAAAAACGTGGTCACGGTGTGGTCAAAATTGAAACAACTGATGCGAGCAAAATAGTTCACTCTATTCTCTTCATCTGTTGTTTTTTTACATCTTATATAATATTCTTCCATTAATTCATTCGTAAAAGCCTACTCCCTTCAAAAAGTAATACATATAATATGGTGTGCAGTTGTTAATATAAAAACGCACAAATATTTATCCTATAGGGACTAAAAACTACTGTATAAAACTTTGTAACAAATAACATTTTAAAACAACAATATATATTCTAATGGACGGTGAAAAAATGTCTACTAACGAAACTACTTATCAAAATAATGGTTGTGCTCAAAAACTCACATGCTTCAATCTACCTTTGGCAACAGCCTATGTTAAATCACAACCTTATCAACACCTAAACACCCCACTACAAACGTTATATCAGGGAACTTTTTTTGCTGATCTTTATGATCCATATATGCCAAGAAAAATTGCCCAAGGAGGCCGTCGTCATGAGTAGAGAAGAATTTTTAACCTCACTTCAAGCCGTGCATATCATGGCAGTTGATCTTCAACTCTTCCTCGATACCCATCCAGAAAATAAAAAAGCATTAGAAGATTACAGAAAGGTATCTAGACAATATCAAGAATTAAGAAAAGAATATGAACAAGCATTTGGACCATTGACTAATTTTGGTTATATGACCAATTTTGATCAAATAAGCTGGGTTAATGATCCATGGCCTTGGGAAAGACGTTAGGGGGAGTTTTTATGTGGATTTATGAAAAAAAATTACAATATCCTGTTGATATTAAAAAACGAGATGTTAGAATGGCAAAAGCCATCTATGAAGAACTCGGAGGCTCTGATGGTGAATTATCAGCTTCTATGGAATATCTTCAACAACGTTATACGATGCCAACAGGTCAATCGATTGCAACATTAACAGACATTGGTACTGAAGAACTTGCACATCTTGAAATTGTTTCAGCTTTAATTTTTCAATTAACAGAGGGAGCAACAATAGAAGAAATTAAACGTGCAGGATTTGATGGAACCTATGCTTCTAGAGGTATTTCAGTTTTCTTAGCTGATCCTGAACAAACACCTTGGACTTCGGCTTATATCGATATGAAAGGTGACCCTGTAGCAGATATTGCTTCTAATATGGGGGCTGAGCAACGCGCGCGTGCGGGATATGAACATTTACTTGATATGACAACTGATGAAGATGTTAAAAAAGTCCTTTCTTATCTAAGAGAACGTGAAATTGTTCACTTCCAACGTTTCGGTGAAACATTAGTTCATGTACAAGAACATTTACAACATGATAAATATTTCTTTCAAAAAAAATAATAATAAATTTTCCCCCTTCATTGAAAAATGAAGGGGTTTTATCTTTAAAAGTTAGTTGACTAGCTTTACCTATACTATTGAGCTTATTGATAGTTATATTAATTGATAATCGGTACATAATAAAATAGAAAAAAATAAACCGATAGAGGTGATACAATGTTTAAACATGAAAAACAATTCTTACATCCAGTCCGAGTTGAAAAACCTAACCCTCAGTACGCTATTTTAATGCAAGAACAACTTGGGGGAGAAAACGGTGAGTTAAAGGCAGCTCTTCAGTATATGTCTCAAAGTTTCCGTATTAAAGATCCCGTTATAAAAGATTTATTTTTAGATATCGCTGCAGAAGAGTTAAGTCACATGGAAATGGTGGCTCAAACTATCAACTTATTAAATGGTCACGACTTAAACTACGAAGCAGCTGTAGCCGGAGAAGTACAGGCTCATGTTGTTCATGGATTAAATCCTGGACTTATTAACTCTTCTGGATTTCCTTGGACTGCAACATATGTTAATGTTACAGGGGACTTAGTTGCTGACCTACTTTCAAATATTGCCTCAGAGCAACGTGCAAAATGTGTCTATGAATACCTCTATCGTCAAATTGATGATAAGTATGTCCGTGAAACAATTGATTTTTTACTTAATCGTGAAGAAGCACATAATGCTCTTTTCCGTGAGGCATTAAATAAAGTACAAAATACAGGATCAAATCGTGATTTTGGAGTTACGGAAGATTCTAAGCTTTACTTTGATTTATCAAGTCCTGGTCCTAAACACGAAGCTCCAAATCCAACGCCTCCGTCATTCGAAAATCCTAATAAATAATTATCACTTTTTCAAAAAAAACATTATGATACAGTGTGATTTATATCATTTTTTGAAATAATATAGATTTCATTAAAGATGCCACAAATACTATACTAGTTTATTATTCAAAAATACGATTACTATTATGTCGTCAACATCTCATTGCTGACAATGCAATATCTTGCCTTAAAAAGAGGTTCCCATAACCTCTTTTTTTTCTATCTTTAATGATTTCTTGATAATAAGTTTTTTTATCCCCGATATTAAATTTAATACTAATTTTTATCATACAGTATACTTACAATCAAAAATTAGAAACACTAAATAAATTTCATCATCAAAACAAAAAACAGACACAATAACGTGTGTCTGTTTTACGTTTATTTACATTTCATTTTGTTTTTCTTCAAAATTATGGTAATATTTAATCATACCATTCCTAGTGGTATGTTATAACACTAACTAACTGCCCTATGATATAATAGTTAGTTAAACCCTAATTTCTCTTTTTATAGCGAGGTCTTTATGACCTCTTTTTCATTACTCTAACATTCTTAATGCTGTCTCAACTGAATCATATGCCCCCTGAATACGATTCAAATTCAATAATGCTTGCTCAATTTCTCCCATACTTTTACCTTCTGATCGAAGTCTATCTATCAGTTCACTCGCTGGTTCACACTTTCCTCTCAAATCATGTTGAGCTTGTAATAAATGTTTCCTAATGCCTTGCATAACACTCCACCCTCTTTTTTAAAAATTACCCATATATCTATTGTACTCTTTTTCCTTTCTTTTCAAAACAATCAAAATGTCACAAAAAACAAGCGTTTTCCGTAACATTCTATTTTAAAATGCAAATTATTTAGTATATTTTCACTATACATCTTCATTTCTTGAAGGTATATACCGATCCCAAATACCTATCCACTTTTAAAAAAAAGAGATACTACTACCCGCATCGGTTTCAGTTTAGGGAGGGTTTTTATAAAAATTCATAAAATTATAAATTTCTAAATGTAACTAAATTAGCATTACTTTTTACATGAGAATTACATATACATTATTAACTAATAAAATATAATGGCTTTGTAAATAAAAATACAACCTTTTAAAAGGTTGTATTTTTATTTATTGGAATGTTTGATTCATCTCAACTTTTAAATGATACATTGATTTAATCTATCGTTTTATATATCTATTATTCTTAATACATACTGAGATACCTTTATGAAGTTGTCAAAATAAAAGAATATTATACATATAAAAGCGTCATCAATAAGGAAGTTGTTTTTAATTGACGAATTGTCAATACAAATGCGACAGTTTCTCATGAAATAGCTCGAATGAAGTTTTCCAACCTAAACATTTTCGTGGTCGATGATTAATGAGGCAGAGTGCCTCATCAATCTCTTCATCACTGACTCGTGCTAAGTCTGTCTTCTTCGGGGAAAATTCTCGAAGAAGACCATTGGCATTTTCATTACTGCCTCTTTGCCAAGACGAATAGGCATCTACGAAGTAAACAGGAACCTTTAAATCAGCTTCTACTTTGGAATAACAAGCAAACTCTTTTCCTCGATCAACGGTATAAGTTTTAAAGGTATCTTTAGGAAAATGTTCATATAACTCACTAATTGCCCGGTACATTTCTAAAGCCGAGCGATTGTCTATTTTTACAGCCACATAAAAGCGTGTTTGACGTTCAACAAAGGTGGCTAAACAACCTTTACTTTTCCCACGACTTGAAACAACGGTATCCAACTCCCAGTGCCCAAACGTTTCACGGTTTTTGACTTCTTTAGGACGTTGATGAATCGAGGTTCCAATGTTAAATCGTCCGCGTGTTTCTCGAGGTTTTCGGCGTTTTCCTTTTTGTCTTAGACAGTTTAAATCTCCCAATAAAATCGTTCCATCATAAATCCAACGATAAATGGTTTTAAAGGAAATAACACCCTTTAAAACGGTATTAGAAATTTGTTCAGGTGACCAGGTTATTTTTAAATAATGTTGGATGGTTTGAATGACTTCTTCAGATTTCGTCTCTGGACGATGACAACCTAAGCGACGTTTCCAAGCTAATTCATCTACTAACTCAGCCTGATACGTCTGTTGAGTATTTCGTTTCAGTTCACGAGCAATCGTTGAATGATGACGATTTAATTGCACCGCAATTTGTCTCGCTGAATAACCCATTTTTGAAAGCACTTCTATACGTGTACGCTCAAATGTGTTAAGATGGTTATAACTCATAAATAGATCTCCTTGTTAAGAATTGGGTGTGGTAACTTCATTCTATAACAAAGATCCTATTTATGAGCTTTTTTTTATGTGTCGCACTTAATATTACAATCTGTCAAAAATAAAAACACCATGACTGGTCAAATTAAACCAATCACGGTGTTTTTATTTTATCCTTTAGAACAATCCGATAGCTGCTCCTAAAAGTCCTATAACCACAAGAACAGCAATGTTTACAAGCGGTGAAGCTCCTTTTTTAACTAAGCCATATAGACCAAAAGTTAAGCCTAATGGAAGCAAACAAGGCATAATTCCATCAAGAATTTCTTGAACGACAATAACTGATTCCCCATTTGGAATTTCAGCCGTAATTGGAACTCCTACATAAGATGCAATTAAAGCCCCTACGACGATTACCCCAAGAATGGTTGCAGAACGAGTAAATTCTTTCGCATATTTTGTGACAGTTTTTACTCCTTCAAGTCCTACTTTATAAGACCAATGCATTAATCCAAAACGTAGTGCAAATTGGACAACGTTAAATAGAATTAAGAAGATAATAGGTCCCATAATGCTTCCTGATAAAGACAGGTTAGCCCCGATCCCAGCAGCGATTGGAAGTAAGGTGAACCAGAAGATGGCATCTCCAATTCCTCCAAGAGGTCCCATGGCAGCTACACGCATTGCACGAATGGTTTGAATATCTGCTTTTTTCTGTTCGAATGAAAGCACGATTCCCATGACGAAGGTAATTAAGAATGGATGAGTATTGAAAAACTCAAGATTGTGTTTCATTGAAGCTGATAAATCATCTTTGTTTGTATGAATTTTTTTAAGTCCTGGCAAGATACTGTATAACCATCCACCAGCTTGCATACGTTCATAGTTAAATGAAGCTTGTAAGAATAAAGAACGCCAGACCATTTTATTTAAGTCTTTATTACTTAATTGTGGCGCCTCTTTTCGATCGACATAAGTTAATCCATTAGATGCCATCACTGCTCACCACCCTTTGAGATTTATTTTTAGTGCTCATTTGGAAGTCATAAACAGCAACAATAACACCTAAAATTGCAACTGCTAATAGTGGTAATTGTAAGTAAGCTACTAGGATGAATCCTAAGAAGACGAACATTAAGTACTCTTTGCTTAACATTACGCGAAGTAGAATTGCGAATCCAAGAGCAGGCATCATTTTACCAGCAGCAGATAATCCAGTCCATACCCAATCAGGTAATAAGGTTGTTAATTGTTCACCGACTGCACTACCGAATGCCATACCAGCTAATACGATCAGGGCAAATAATAACGCCAAAGCTCCCATCGCTAAGTAGTTGATACGATCAATTCCTTTTGTATCTGCATTTTCAGCACATTGGTCCGCTTTATGCATTAATGGTGACATAGCTGTAAAGAGAATCGTTACAGCATATTGTCCGAGTAATGCAAACGGAATCGCAAGTGGTAATGCTGCATCTACATCTAATCCTAAACTGATACCAAACACCGTTGCCATAACTCCCCCGATAACAGCATTAGGTGGTTGTGCCCCTCCGACTGGCATGGCACCAATCATCATTAATTCGTATGAAGCCCCAATTGCAAGTCCTGTTGTCAAATCGCCCATAATTAACCCGATAACTGGTCCAACTACGATTGGGCGATATAATGACTCAAGGAAGTTGAACTGGTCGATCGCAGCTACCATCGTAACGATTACGATAAGTAACATTTGAAACGCATTAAGTTCCATTTCCTTTCCCCCTAACTAAACTAATTAAATAGTTTGTTTATATCATCAGCAGATTCACTAGGAACTCTGCGGATTTCAAGTTCAACTCCAAGCTCTTTTAATTCTTTAAAGGCTTGGATATCCGATTCATCCACGCAAACAGCTTTGGTTACTTGGTGTTTACCTTCTGCCATATGCATGTTTCCGATGTTCACTTTCTTAATTGGAACTCCTCCTTTTACAAGTCGTAAAACATCTTGAGGTGTTTCACAAATTAAGAAGATAAGTTGTGAGTCACTTGCTTTATGAATGACATTGATTGTTTTATCAATGGTGAAATAGCGTGTTTGGGCAAATGATGGTGCAGCCATATCCATCAAACTTTGTCTAAATTCATCATGTGCTACTTCATCGTTTGCCACTAACAATAAGTTAGCTCCTACGATTTTTGACCATTGTGTTGCAACTTGTCCATGAATTAAACGGTTATCAATTCGTGTTAATAAAATGTTTGGCATTACTAATTCCCCCTATTTTTATAACGCTTACATAAAAAATATATTCTTATTATTACAGATTATTCCTTTTTAAGGTCAGATTGTTAAATTCCATCTTGCTCACTCTCAAGACTATCTGATGCAGTTTTGACTTTATTAATCATCTCGAATCGAACACAAGATTCATGACTTTTATTGACTAATGATTGTGCTAACTCTTCAATTGACATCGTATCTTTTAAAAATAAGGCCTCCATTAAAGATCCAGTTGTAATCCCACATACAACCTCGATTCCTGGTTGCTGTTGGCTAAGGCCTGCTGCACATCGAAAGGGTGTTCCTCCAAGCAAGTCACAAATAAACACATAATTTGCCCCTACTGTTTCATCTAAAATCTGTTTAAACTTCGCTTTTAACGTTTCTTCAGTATCATCAATGAGGAAATCGACCGCATATAAATCTTCATTTTCTCCTGCAATGAAGGTTAAGTTACTTCGTATTCCCTTAGCATATTCCCCATGCCCTGTTAGTATCATCACATTTTTCACTTTCTCTTCCTCCTCTTCGTCGCTACACCCTTAGTTTACGATATCGCTTACACAATCTCAATATGATTAGGTGCCTTACGATAATTCGTCTATATTGAAGTCAAAAAAATCCAAATAGACGTTTTCTAATAATGAAGTTCCTCTCTTTTTACTAGGACTACCTTAAAGCCTATGCAATAAATGTCATAAAATATGTGCCATCCTGGCATTTGATAAACGTTTTATTTGTACAAATAGAGAAAAAAAGAAAGCTTTCGCTTTCCTTTTTGTCTGTATTTTATGACATCTCTTAGCCTTTCAAAAATGAAACTGACGCTTGATTGTGATTATGATAGCACCTTGTATAAAAACAAAAGACCCAAGCCATCATAAAGATAATATAATCTGGGAGGATGAAATTCGATGAAAAAACTAGCTATCTTACTGATGATTTTCGTATTAACCGGTTGCTATTCGTCTAAGTGGGAACACACACTCATGGTCGAAGGTCATTTATATGTCACAACCGAAGAAGTTGTCATGTTGAATATCGATTTGATTCGTCTTAAAAAGAGCAAACGATATGCAGAAATTACCTCGACCGTGACCTCAACTTCTACTCCCACTCAAAACGGTGAAGCAAACTTTGGAACCGTTGGCACACCGTATCTAAAATTTGATGATGATTATGTTTACGTCCGCCTAAATCATGAATGGATTCTCTTTAAAAAGATGGCAAAAGATTTACAATAATCGTTTCAAACGATATTCAAGCGCTTCTTCTTTATACCATTTTTCTTTAGTTAAGGTTGTAAATCCCATCTTCTCATAAAATCGCCTAGCACGATGATTATCTTTAAAAACCCAGAGGATGACTTCATGATAGCCGGCATCCTTTAATCGATTGAAAACCCAGTTCATTAACGTTATGGCACTACCATTTCCATAATATTTTACATCAAAATAAACGGCATAAATTTCAGCACAAGTTTTGGTAACATCTTCATCACGAGCAGTTCCAAATCCAATAAATCCTTCAATTTCAGTTTCATTCTCAATAACAATGATTTCATGAGGTTTTGCTATGAGACGTTCTCTGACATTTTTTGTTGCTTTTTCAACATCTAAAATGGCAAGTTCTTCATCCGATACAATGCCTTTATATGCCGTTCTCCATCCATTAATATTAATGGTGGCAATGCGTTTTGCATCTTTTAAATTAGCATAACGAATCATCAAAAATCCTCCTTTTACTATAACTTTTATCAATCTAAAAAAAGA
>NZ_AEXQ01000105.1:0-7064 GCF_000191865.1 Turicibacter sp. HGF1 | reverse complement strand
TTTTTTATGAATCAGAACTCATCAATCTGAAGCTGTTTAAGAAAAAAACTCACCCATTTGGTGAGTCTGTGTTTAACTAGATAGGACATTTCAAGAGTGATTGAATACATTAATAGGGGATAAGCCAACATTTTTATAACGTTTTATCTCAAATGCCTATCCATGGATTGGCTTTAAGGTTTCATATGACGGCTGATATTTAAGACAATACCAATTGAAAGAAGTGTAATCGTTAAAGAAGAACCTCCATAACTCATAAAGGGTAAAGTGATTCCGGTAACTGGAATTAACCCAATGACAACTCCGATATTAATCATGACTTGGATAATCAGCATGGACATAATTCCAACAACGATATATTTCCCAAAAAGATCATCCGTTTTAAGGATAATGTAGGAGCATCTTGCAAAAAATAATATAAATAGTATAAGAGTTCCAACAGAACCAATAAATCCTAATTCTTCTGAAACAATAGCGAAAATAAAATCAGTTTGTGGCTCGGGTAGGTAGAAATACTTCTGAACACTATTTCCAAGACCCGTTCCGAATAATCCACCTGGTGCAATGGCATAAAGTGATTGGATAATTTGGAATCCAGATCCAATAGGGTCGCTCCATGGATCAAGGTAGGCGGTAATACGTTGAAGACGATAAGGTGCAGAGATAATTAAAACGACAATCCCAGCAATACCTGTTAAGATGAAGTAGACAAAGTATCGAATGGGAACCCCACAGATAAATAGCATGACAAAACCTGTGGCAACAATAACCATCCCGCTTCCGAAGTCTGGTTGTAACATGATGACTCCAAAGACTAAAAGAATTAAAAATAAGAGTGGAATAACGCCTTTTTTAAATGTTTTAGCATCTTCGACATAGTTGCTCATATAACGTGCTAAAAAGACGATTAATCCTAGCTTCATGAATTCAGAAGGTTGAAGTGAAAAAGCTCCAATTCCAATCCAACTTCTTGCTCCCCCACGAACTAAACCAATACCTGGAACTAATACTAGAATAAGTAAGACCAAACTCACTAGAAAGAAAGGGGTGGCATACTTTTTATAAATTTGATAATCAATTCTTGAAACAGCAATCATCCCAATGACCCCGATTGAAGCAAATAGGAATTGACGTTTAAAGAAATAAAAGGCGTCATCAAATTTATATTCAGCCCAGATATAAGAGGAAGATAGGACAAAGATTAATCCAATAGTTGTAATACTGAGTGCTAATAGGAGTGTTAGCAAATCAATTGAAGACTGTTTATTTTTCATTAGAACTCCCCTTTTTTTATTTAAAATCTATAATAAAATATATGAGGTGAGTTGATAAACTTTCATTAGATAGAATAAAAAATTAAATTTTTATTTAAAATGACAGGCAGATATTTTGGAAATAATGAGAGATGAGTCAAATTTAGATAATATTTAGACTTATTTTAATTTAATCTAACGGAATTTGTTTAAAGTATGTTAAAATATAAAATGAAAAAAAAGACTAATTATAGTCTAATAAGGAGTGGTATTATGCGCATCCTTGTGACTGGTGGTGGGACTGGTGGACATATCTACCCAGCACTTGCAATGGTTAGAGCACTTCAACAATTAGATAATCAAGTAGAAGTACTATATATTGGAACTGAAAATGGACTAGAAAAAGAGATTGTAACTCATGAAGGGATTCCATTTAAACATATTGAAATATCTGGATTTAAACGATCGTTATCTTTGGATAACCTTAAAACAATCTTTAAATTTTTTAAATCAGTATCGGTCTCAAAACAGTATATTAAAGAATTCAATCCTGATGTGGTGATTGGAACTGGTGGATATGTTTGTGGACCTGTTGTATATGGAGCTGCAAAACTTAAAATTCCAACGATTATACATGAACAAAATAGTTTACCAGGGGTAACGAATAAGTTTTTAGCTCGGTATGTCAATAAAGTAGGTATTTGTTTTGAGGAGGCGAGACCTTATTTTCCAGCAGAAAAAGTTGTTTTAACTGGAAATCCACGTGCCTCTGAAGTCGTGAAAACAATGAAAATTGGTAAAGGTGCATTAGGGTTAAATCCTCATAAGAAAACTGTTATGATTAGTGGAGGAAGTCGTGGCGCTGAACCTATTAATGAGGCTGTTGTATCAATGATTCAAAAATATGAAAAGGCTGATTATGAAGTTGTGTTTGTGACAGGAAATAAACATTATGACAGTATTAAAAATCAAATTGAGAACGTTGATTCTTTAAAAAATGTACACATTTTACCATTTATTAATAATATGCCTCAATATTTAGTGAGTGTTGATTTATTTGTGGGAAGATCAGGAGCAACTTTCTTGTCAGAAATCACCGCACTAGGCGTACCAAGTATATTAATTCCTTCGCCATATGTCACAGCAAACCATCAAGAGTATAATGCAAGAAGTGTAACGGATCATGGTGGGGGCGTTTTAATTTTAGAAAAAGATTTGACAGGTGAAAAGTTATATCAGGAAATTGAACGCATTATGCAAAATAGTGAACTTCGTTATCAAATGCAAAACACCTCAAAACAACTAGGTATTCCAGATGCAGCACAACGTATGATTACAGTTATGAACGAAATTATTGAGAAAAAGTAGGTGTTTTAAATGTTTAAGAGTTTTATAGAGGAGTATAAAGGGAAGAATATTGGTTTATTATTAGAAAATGAGCCATTGTCAAAACATACGACTTTTCGTGTAGGAGGTCCTGCACGTTGCTTAGTGATACCAAACTCTAAACAATCATTGGTTGAAACGATGAAATTAATTAACAAATATGAATTACCTTTTAAAGTCATTGGAAGAGGGTCTAATTTATTACCTTCAGATCGTTTATTTGAAGGAATTATTGTTAAATGTGATAAAGGATTAGATCACGTTGAAATTGATGGAACACAAGTGACCGTAGGCGCTGGTGTTTCGACTATTTTATTAGCGAATAAAGTAGCAAAATGTGAACTAGCAGGGTTAGAGTTTATCTCAGGGGTACCAGGGTCAGTCGGTGGAGCGATTTATATGAACGCAGGTGCATATAATCGTGAAATTCAAGATGTTTTGGTTAAAGCGTTAATTTTAGATGAAGCGGGAGAATTAAAGTGGTTAACGGTTGAGGAAATGGGGTTTTCATATCGTCAATCTATTCTGCAGACTCATAAAAATTGGATTGTTGTAGAAGCAGTCTTACAGTTAGAGAAGGGTTCATATGAAGAGATTATGGAACTAATGAAGGCAAGAAAAGTAAGACGAATCGAATCACAACCAACAAACCTACCATCGGCAGGAAGTACTTTTAGAAATCCACTGCCTCATTATTCATGGCAGTTAATTGAAAGGTCAGGATTACGAGGAGTTCGTATCGGTGGAGCAGAAGTTTCACAGAAACATTGTAATTTCATTGTCAATGTAGGTGGGGCGACTGCGACAGATATTTATGAATTAATCCAACATGTTCAAGCAGTCGTATTTGAAAAGCATGGTATACAATTGCACCCAGAAGTTGAGATGTTTAACTGGTAGGTGGAGAGATGGAAAAAGGGAAGGTTGTTGAATTTTCAAGAATTAAAAATCAAAAGGTGAATAAGCCGAAAAAAAGACTAAAAAAGAAGATTAAAGGCTTCTTTTTTAGTCTATTTATTATGATGGTGATTGGAGGAATGTTTTATTTTGCATCACCAGTTAGTCGATTATCGGTTATTTATTTTAACGGATTAAATTATGTCAAGCGTTCTGAGTTACTTGAAATGACACAGTTAAATTATGATGAGTTATTTTTGAGTTTGGATTTGAAAGACATTCAAAACACGATTCAATCACATCCATTGATTAAAGAAGTTAACGTGACGAGAGATGGATTGAATCGATTAAAGATTGATGTAACGGAAAAAGATATTGTTGGATGTGCGCAAATCAATAATCAATTTGAATTTGTTTTAAGTGATGGTCAAACGATTCAAAATCAGTATAATCTCAAAGCGCAGTGTGAAGGGCTGATGATTTATGGATTACCTGATTATGAAGAAAATCAATCTGTGTTAAAATTGTTCGTTAAATCGTTGATGAAGGTTGATCTTGTTTTTCGTAATATTATAAAAGAGATTCATTATAGCCCTTTATATGGAGATAATAATAGATTTTCATTATTTTTAATGGATGGGAATACGATTATTGTTAATAGTTATACCATGGTGAACAAGTTAAAATACTATCAAACGATGGCAGATAAAGTCCAAAGTCTGAATGGGGAAGTAAAAGGCATTTATCACTTAGATGTTGGGGATCATTTTGAACCTTATGAAAAGATGTCGATTGATGCTAAAAATGAGGGAGAAATGTCGTAAAAACAATTCATTTGGCAGGTTTTTTCCAGTGTCTAATTTAAATAGAGTTTCGCTAGATAGATAACCATTATTATCAGGGGGATATTTGTCAAATAGTCTTTTCATTGGGTGAAAAATATAGTAAAATAAAATATGATATTGTGGTAATAATACCATATGTTAGTGGAGTGGTTTGAGGTGAAAAATAATATTTATGCTTGCTTAGAAATAGGGTCCTCGGAAGCTAGAATTTTAGTCTGTAATATAAGACAAGAACGTCTTTATGTCCTATCGCAACAAGAAATTCTAGCTGAAGGAATTGAAAATGGAAATGTCATTAATGTGAATCAAATCGTTGAAATACTTAAAAATTTAAAAGAGAAGGTTGAAAAAGATCTTCATCAAGAAATTCAAAGTGTATTATTAGCGATACCAAGTGTAGATGTTAATATTGAAAATATAACAACTACGTTATCAGTTGAGGCTAATAAACCAATTAGTCCCGCTAATGTTAAGCAGTTATTCCGTAATGTTATTAATCAACCAACATATCGTGATCAAGTAGTTGTTAACATTATTCCTCGTTCATTTATTGTGGATGAAAAAAATGCTATACAAAACCCACTAGGTATTATTGGTAATCAAGTTTCGTTAAGTGCTCAAAAAATGACTGCCTCATCTTCATTAGTTTATAATTTAATTAATGTCGTTGAATTGGCTGGATTTAGAATTTCTGATATTGTGTTAGGGAGTGTAGCAGAAATGATGTATGTTGCTACGCCCGAACAATTATATAAAGGGGTATGTCACGTAAATATTGGAAAATCAACCACAACAATTACTGTTTCTCAAGGTGGTAAGGTCTTATCATCTGTTTCTTTATCTATTGGTGGAGAGCATGTCACAGAAGAGATTAGTGAAGCATTTCAAATTGAAAAGAGTGAAGCTGAGTTATTAAAGGTGAATTTTGCTCGTATTAATTACGATGATATGATTCCAGAAATTATTTACACAGCTGAAGGTAATGGGGAGTTTATTTGCATCACTAGACAAATGTTATCGGATGTTGTGACGTCTCGATATGAAGATATTTTAAAGCTAGTTAAACAGTATTTGACCGAAAATGGTTACAAGCATGAAGATATTAAATATATCTTTACAGGTGGTGCAGTTGAGCTTGAAGGGTTGAATATTTTGGGGAAATTTGTATTTGCACAAGATATTCATATTTTTAGACCTTCAATGTTAGGTGTTAGACAGGCTAAATATGCAAAATTAGTCGGAATGGCTACATTTAATCATGAAATAGCGTTGTTGACATCGCAAAAAAGTAATATAATTAATTTTGATGCTTACTCTGATGCGAGAGGTATCAATCTTATGCACGAATCACGACAGGAAACAGAAAAAAAGGTTTCAGTTAAAACAAACAATCAAGATAAGTCATATATGGATCATAAGTTGGAAAATAGTGGTGTATTAGTCCGATTATTTGATATGATATTTGACGAAAAAGCAGAATAGAAGTAGAAAGTTATGAGGAGGTTTCAGGGATGGAAGGTTTCGGATTTGGAAATGAGTTTACATATGCCCCTAGAATTATTGTAGTAGGTGTTGGTGGCGGAGGAAGTAATGCTGTCAACCGTATGATTGAAAATGATGTACAAGGTGTTGAATTTGTTGTTGTTAATACTGATGCACAAGCATTAAATCTTGCCATCGCTGATCGTAAATTTCAAATTGGTCGTGATTTAACTCGAGGATTAGGTGCAGGTGGAAATCCAGAGGTTGGTAAACATGCCGCTGAGGAAAACTTAAGCGAAATTAAGGAATTAGTAAAAGGTGCAGACATGGTCTTCATTACTTGTGGTATGGGTGGTGGAACCGGAACAGGTGCTGCTCCAGTTATTGCAAAAGCCGCAAAAGAGAGTGGAGCATTAACAGTTGGGATTATTACACGTCCATTTACATTTGAAGGAAAACGCCGTACTGATTTTGCATTACGAGGGATTGCAGAGTTAAAGGCTAATGTGGATACATTAATTTCAGTTCCAAATGATCGATTATTACAAATCGTTGATCGTACGACGCCGATGTTAGAAGCGTTCCGTGAAGCGGATAATATCTTACGCCAAGGTGTTCAAGGGATTTCAGAAATTATTGCAGTGCCTGGTTTAATTAACTTAGACTTTGCCGATGTTAAAACAGTTATGCATAATAAAGGTTCAGCCATTATGGGAATCGGTTATGGTACAGGAGAAAATCGCGCAACAGAAGCTGCGAAAAAGGCAATTGCTAGTCCATTATTAGAAAATGACATTGATGGAGCAACTGATGCTATTATTAATATTTCTGGTGGGATGGATATTGCATTATTCGAAGTTGATGAAGCATTACGTACGATTCGTGAAGCTTCAACGACTGAAATCAATATTATCTATGGAGCGACAATTAATCCAGATTTAGGAGATGAATTAATTGTGACAGTTATTGCAACTGGATTTGATGAAACAAATGCAGCAGGTAAACCAGTTGAAATGTTGATTGGAGATAATCGTAACAAGAAAGTAGTAGCTTCAACAGAAGAGCAAGAGGTTCAACCTGCCGAACAATCAAAACCAGCTCAACCAGCTAAGCGTCAACCATTTGGTGGAGAAAGTGTTGAGATGATTCCAAACTGGTTAATGAATCGATATAAATAAGAGAGAGTAATCTCTCTTTTTTT
>NZ_AEXQ01000106.1:0-26645 GCF_000191865.1 Turicibacter sp. HGF1 | reverse complement strand
TTTTTTAGGTATTAATCAAAGTATGGGATTCCATTTGAATCAAATGTGAAACCTTCTCCTAATGTTTCATAAACATGACTTACAGTTACGAAAGCTTGAGGATCAATTTTATAAATAAGTTCTTTTAAAGAAGATAACTCGCGTTTATTGATAATGGTCATGACAATGACTTTATCATTTTTATTATAAGTTCCCATCCCATGAATAAAGGTTGCCCCTCGGTTCATTTTAGTGTGAATGGCAGCTGCAATTTGTTCATAATTATTTGAAATAATGAGAACCTTGTGTCCAGCCTGGAAACCTTCTTGGAATTTTCCAATGATAATGGCAGCAATATAAAGCCCAATAATGGTATAAATGGCATTTGTAAATGATAAGAAAATAATAAGTGAAATCGTGATGACAATAGCATCAAAAGTGAACATTGTACGTGACATTGGAATGTCGAGTTTATCTTTTATAATTTTAGCAATAATGTCAACACCACCTGTTGTTCCACCCGCATTAAAGATAATCCCAAGTCCAGAACCCACAAAGACTCCCATTCCGATAGCAGCTAAAATCATATCATTTGGAAGTGGCGGGATAATATGTCCAATCATTTCAAAGATTCTTAGGAAAACAGACAGCATAACCGTTCCGAAAATCGTGAGCCAAAATCCTTTTTTACTGAATTGTTTGTATCCGATAATTAACATAGGTATATTCAAGAGTAGGTTTGAAACAGCCGTACTAATTCCAAAGACATGAAATAAAATAATTGTAATTCCTGTAAATCCACCTTCAGCCATGTGATTAGTGATGGCAAAATTTATAATTCCAAAAGCCATCAATGCGGTTCCTAAAGAAATCAATAGTAGTTGTTTTAATAATTTTTGTGACACGTTAGAACCTCCTAGAATATTTTACTATTAGTTATTATTATATCATGAATGGATGAATAAACTATAACGAATAGACAAATTTTGAGGTGAGATGATGAAAAAGATAGTAGTGGGTGGCTTAAATGGGAAAATGGGAAGCTTTCTTGTCGAAGCATTGAAGAATGAGGAAGATTTAAAGTTAGTAGCTGGTGTGAGTGAAGTAGAAGATTTAACGGGTGACATCCCCGTATATTCAGACCCTCAAAAAGTAATTAATGAAATTGAGTTTGATGTGTATGTTGATTTTACTGTCTATGAATTTGCAAAAATAGCGTCGGAACTCATGTTAAAATCAGGAAAATCGATTGTGATCGGAACGACTGGATTTAATAAAGCTGACGTCGATTATTTAAAAGATGTGGCCAGACAATATGGAGGGCGCGGAGTCATTGCCCCAAACTTTTCAATTGGTGCCATTTTAATTAATAAGTTTACGGAAATGTGTTCTCATTATTTTGATAATTTTGAAATTGTAGAATATCATCATATCAATAAAAAAGATAAACCATCAGGAACGGCAGTTTATTTAGCTAATACACTAGACTGTTCTTTGAAACGAAAGTTAGCCTCAACTCATGTGCATAGTATTCGAATGCCAGGGATTTTAGCGAAACATCAGGTGTTAATTAGTGATGATTATCAAACACTTGAGCTCATCCATCAATCCAATAGCCGCCATTCATTTGAAAAAGGAATTATTTTAGCCATTCGAAAAGTTGAAAACTTAAATGAACTGGTGTATGGATTACAACATTTAATTGATTAAGAAGATAAAAACCTCCTTAAAATAATAAAGGAGGTTTTTTATTGATTATCTTGTTTAATGTTAAGTATAATAAAAGGAGTATAATTAAATTGGAGTGTTAAAAATGAGTTTAATCCGTGTTGGAAAGGTTGTTTTGAACCGTTTGATAGAAAATGGATATGAAGCTTATTTTGTAGGTGGAATGGTTCGCGATCGATTGCTAGGTCGAGACATTTATGATATTGATATTACAACGTCCGCTAAACCTGATGTCGTCATTGGGTTATTTGAAAAGACGATTCAGACTGGAATTAAACATGGAACGGTGACCGTCATGATAGAAGGAATACCGGTTGAAGTCACAACTTTTCGTGTTGAAGAAGCATACGAAGACTTTAGAAGACCGAGTGAGGTTAGGTTTACGTCATCTCTAATAGAAGATTTAAAGCGTCGAGACTTTACGGTGAATGCGATAGCAGAGTCAATTGATGGAACGCTTGAGGATCCCTTTCATGGACTTAAGGATTTAAGTAATCGTCAAATTAAGGCCGTAGGAGAGGCGAAGGAGCGCTTTATTGAAGATCCGTTACGAATGTTGCGCGGACTTCGTTTTATGTCAAAACTCGGCTTTGAGTTAGAGGATGAAACGTCTAAAGCAATAGGTGAAGTGGGCGCTTTAATTGAACACATCTCAAAAGAACGAATCAAAAAAGAAATTGAAGGGATGGTAAGTGGTGAGTTTTCATTAAAGGCATTTAATCTGCTAATCCATACCCCACTTTGTGACTCCATCACTTATTTTAAAGAACTGAAGCGATATTCAAGTTCTAACTTAGCAAGGCTAGAAGAGGGCGTTGAGTTATTTGCGTTAATTGGTTTGACAGTTGAGGAAATGGAAGACTATTTAAAAGCTTGGCCTTTTTCTAACGTTGAAAAGCGTATGATTAAAGCGATTAGGGAGTGTTATGACAAACAGTTGCCCCCTCAGTATATTCAGTATAAATACAAAGAAGATTTAGCTCTCCATTATCATCGAATTCAGAATGTATTAAAACAATCAGTTGAAAAATTTGAGTTAAGAGAGCTACCGATTACTGATCGAAAAGAATTGGCGATTGAGGTAGCGGATATTATACAGTGTATTAATCACCCTAAAGGTCCATGGCTTAGTCAGCTACTTGAGGCGTTAGAGTTTGAAGTTGTAATGGGAACACTTGAAAATGAGGTCGTGAGTTTGCGAAACTATATTCAACAGTTAGGAGAAGGTTATGAAATCAAAAAATAGGTGGTTAAAACGATTTGTTTTATTAATAATTGTCCTAATTATTTCGGGATTTTTATTACTATTTTCTTATGTAATGGGACATGAAAAAAGTTTGATGAATTATCAGTCATCGCTTTCTAAGTTACCGGAGGTTGAGCAAGTGCTTGAAATTTCTGAGTATCAAGGGATTGATGCCTATTACGTGGCTAAAGTATTGCTAACGAATGAGACAGAGCAGTATTATTTTATTAAAGATAATGTCGTGGTTTATCAAGTCGAAATAAACAAGATTTTATCAACTGATGCCATTGTAAATAAAGCTTTATCGCTAACAGGTAGTGGGAAAGTGAAGCATTATTATTTAGGGTTTTTGGATGAAAATCCAATTTATGAAGTGTTAGTGACAACGTCTAAAGGTGAGGAATATGTGATTTTAAATGCTTTAGACGGAGAATTGATTTCGCATTTTATTATTGATTAGGAGTATAAACATGATGTATGACTTATGGGAAAAAAAGCTGCTAGATTTTAATACATTATTGTTAACAATCTATAAAGAGCTTGAGTTAAATGAACAAGAATTTGTTTTTATTTGTTTGCTAGCTAATTTAATTCAAACGAATCCAGGTGGGTGGACCTTTGCCGACATTTCAAAACAGATGACGCTTGATGATGGCAGTTGTTCGCTATTATTTATCGGTCTTGTTGAACGTAAGTATATCTTGGTGAGTAGTAAAACAGATGAATTTGGAAAACGATTTGAAGAATATTCATTATCTCCTTTATTTACGCGTATTGAGAAGCATTTAAAACAGAAGAAAAATCAATCGAAGTCCACGCAACGAGAAGAGATTTTTACGTTGCTTGAGCAGGAGTTTGGAATTTTAAGCCCGCTTGATATAGAAACGATTCACATGTGGATGACAGAAGATAATTTTGATCCAGAACTGATTAAGTTAGCCATTTATGAGGTGAATGCGAATCAAATTAAATCAATTCGCTATATTGATAAAATTTTACTCGAGTGGAAAAAGAAAAATATTACAACCGTTGAGGAAGCTAAACGTCAGTTGATTCAGTTCAGACAACGTAAACAAAGTCCTATGGCAACGAATAATGAAGCTCCAGTAGTCGATCCTAATTTTTATTATGACTGGATGAATGAATAAAGAGGAAGTGAGCAAATGGTATCGAAGAAAAAAGCACTTGAAATCATTGATGTGATGGAAACATTATTTCCAGATGCGCACTGTGAATTAAATTTTAAAAATGAGTTTGAACTGGTATTAGCTGTTTTATTATCTGCCCAAACAACCGATAAAAGTGTTAATAAGCTAACTCAAACGTTATTTGAGAAATATAAATGTCCAGAAGATTATATCAAGGTTCCGTTAAGTGAGCTTGAGCAAGATGTTAAAACGATTGGATTATATCGAAATAAGGCGAAAAATATTCAAGCTTTGTCTCAAATCTTATTAGATAAATATGATGGAGTCGTTCCTTCGACATTTGAGGAACTCGTGAAACTACCAGGTGTTGGTCGAAAAACAGCCAATGTTGTTTTATCTGTTGGATTTGGAGTGCCACGTATAGCAGTAGATACACATGTTGAGCGTATCTCAAAGCGATTAGACTTTGCTAAAAAAGATGATACGGTCCTTGAAGTAGAAAATAGATTAATGAAGTTGATTCCAGAAAATAGATGGTCAAAAGCACACCATCTAATGATTTTCTTTGGTCGCTATCACTGCACGGCTAAGAATCCAAAATGTGAAACCTGTCCTTTGTTTGATGCATGTAAAGAAGGAAAAAAATTAATTAAAAAATAAAAAAGAGAAACGATTTAATCGTTTCTCTTTTTTTATTTAGTTAAAGAAGTTAAACAATGTTCTGATGAAACTAATCGTTTGGGCTCCTACTGGAGTTGCTCGCTCATCATCACCATCTCCATTTACGCCTGAATCTGGATTAATTGGATCCGGAATGACAGGCGTTTCTGGTGTTTCTGGTGTGGTACTAGCAGGTCCTTTTGAAACCGTGATGGTTAACGTTGAACCTGGTGTAATAGCAGATCCAATACCCGGATTTGAACCGATGAATCCACCACTTGCAATTGTTTCATGATTTTCTTGGTTGACTTTAATTGAAATCGAATTCAGAGTTCCCCAAGCTTGATATTTATTAATGAAGTCTGAATCTGACTGATAGTTTGGAACGACTAACTGGCTAGTAGCTACTTTGACATAAACGGTTGAACCAGGAGTTAATGTTCCACTGTTTGGAGAATTTGAAATGATAATTCCTTCAGCTACTGTTGTGCTTGGTTCGTCACTGAATGAAATATTAATTCCATTAGAACTTCCCCAAGATTCAGCTTGTGCTTTTGTCCAACCAGCCATATCTGGAATACTAACTGGTTTAAAGCAATTCTCACAGTCTACTGTGATACTGTTTGAATTATTACTTGCTAGAGCCCCGTAATTTTCATAACGTGCACGAATATAGAAATCTGTATAGTAAGACATTTCACCGTATCCAAGATCTTTTGTGAATGAATTATCACTTGTTGTTCCTAAGTGAACCTCATTGCCATCCATGTCTTTGGCATACACATCATAGACAGTTCCACCAATTGTATCTAATTGGAATTTCATCATGTAAAGTTGATCTTCTGGAACTTCAAGTTCTTTACAGCTACTTAACTTTGTACAGTTAGGTGTAATTGATTTATATTGACTGATTAAGCTATTGATATAGTTATAATCTAGCGTATAAGTTTTAATGTGTTCCCAAGATAATTGAAGTTGGCTTCCATTATAAGATCCTGTTAAGTTTTGTGGTGTAGCTAATTGTTCAAAACGCGTTGAATAAACAGATGGTTGACTACCTTTAGGGAATAATTCAGACGCTTTATAGGCATCCGGTGTTAAAGAAGAAGCTAATTGTACTTGTCCATCTTCTGCACCACTTTCCTTTTCAATTGTGACACTGACTACTGAATCAGGTCGAGTTGGTTCCACATATCCTGCTGGATTTAAATAAGACATCAGGTTTTTAAAGACATACCAAGGAGCTGATTGTTCGCTGTTTGAAATATAGTGTCCTTGGCTCGTATCGGTATAACCGGTCCAAATGGCTGCTGTGTATTCGCTTGAATATCCAACAAACCATGAGTCACGAATTGCATTGTCTGGCATTCCATATTTTTCACGAATTTCTTGTGGGAAGTTTGTTGTTCCTGTTTTACCTGATAAATACATACTTGTAACATTTGCCGTTTTCCCGGTTCCATCTGTCATAACCGTGTGTAACATATCCGTTATAATATAGGCTGTTTCAGGACTCATTGCTGTCTCAGATTTTTGATCGGCATAGATGGTTGTTCCGTCTGATAAGACGATTTTTTCAATGGTGATAGGTTCATTATATGTTCCACCATTACCAAACGCTGCGTAAGCACCTGCCATATCAAGAGGAGAGAATCCTGTTTCAACTCCACCAATCGCTGTTGATTCATTTAATGTATCTTCAACTGGCATTCCAAGTCCTTGCGCAAATTCGGCTACTTTTTTATCCCCAACTGCATTAAATGCTTTAACAGCTGGGACATTTAATGATTTATTTAAAGCATTACGAATTGTCATACGTCCTTGATACATGTGGTTGTAGTTATGAACCATGACATCACTACCATTTTGGTAGGCATAATGATCATCGTTAATGGTTGTTCCTGAACCCCATCCAAGATATTCAATGGCAGGACCATAAGCGAAAATTGGTTTTGCTGTTGAACCAGGTTGGCGCTGGATTTGTGTTGCTAAGTTAAACGTACGCTCACCCTCAGCACTTCCTCCCCCAATCGCTCTGATTTCTCCTGTTTTCGTATCCATGAATATAATTCCTGATTGTAAATCTTGTGGCCAAGTATAATATTGATTTGTATTTTGTAAATCATAAACAAATGCTTGGGCGTATGGGTCCATTGTTGTATAAATTTGAAGTCCTGAATAAGGATCTAAACCGTATTTTTCTTGAACTTCATTGATAACAACGTCAATAAATGACTGGTATTTTGTTTTATCATCGACACCGCTTGTTTGATAAGCCAACATATCAGTAATTGGTTTGGCAGCAGCTAGGGTTGCCATATCTTCAGTGATATATCCGTGTTTAACCATTAGTTTTAAAACGGTATTACGTCGAGTTTCACTTGCATCAGGATTGGTATCTGGTCGATAAACGTTTGGTAATTGGACAATACCTGCAAGCGTTGCAGCTTCTGATAATGTTAAATCACTTGCATCCTTACCAAAGTAGTATTCAGACGCTTTTTGAATTCCGTTTACACTTCCTCCAAAGGGCGAGAAGTTTAAGTAAGCTTCAATAATTTGCTCTTTTGTTAGTACTTTTTCAATTTGAATTGATAAGTAAATCTCTTTGATTTTACGATCAATACTTTTTTCACTAGTTAAGTGAGATTGTTTAATTAACTGTTGAGTTAAGGTACTAGCCCCTTGGTCAAAATCACCTGATTTTAAGTTTGTTATTAAAGCAACTAAAAAACGTTGCCAGTCTACACCGTGATGTTCAAAGAATTTTGAATCTTCTACAGAGACAATGGCATCAATTAAAACAGGAGAGATTTGGTCATAGGTTACCCACTCACGTTTTTGAACACCAAGTTCATCAATAACATTTCCATCTTTATCATAAATATAACTTGATTCTGTCGCATAGATTTTTGAAATATCTAATTCTGGAGCAGTTTCAATCGTTTTGAAAATGATGAAACCACCAATCATCATTGCTGCGATTCCCCCCAATAAGACAACCAATAGGAATCCTTTTAAAATCGTTCCAACCGATTGAAATAGGGTGAGAGAAAATTTTTGTGCACCTTTATTTTTGTTCATCAACGTCACCGCCTTTTATTTTTTATAAGAATAATTCTTCTACCACTTTTAAATAATCAATTCTTGGATACGCTCCTTCATTGATTAAGGTTGCATGCTCCAAAAACTCCTCACGTTTTATCGAACGTCTACTACCTAGTTTATATTGTTGCCAAAACTCGATGAGCTTTTCACCAGGAAGTAAATAAATTTCATTAAATTTAGAAAATTTGACAAGTAAAAAGACAATTCCCCCATGTTTTAAAACTTGAGCCATATGTTCTACCTGATGTGCGTGGAGATTTTGAAGAGGGAAAATAGTTACATTAGATGTTTCTTTTGCTTCAAAATCGATATAGTGTCCTTTGAAAATGCCGTTAAAATCTGTTGTTGACGGCGTTCTAAAATAGGCTTCTGTTATAACAGCAGCCGCACGTTTTGGATAGTTTACTTTAACAATTTGCACAGGTGTTGGTTTTTTATGAATGACCGCTTTATTTGTGGATAAATAATATTCATTTGAACGATTTAAATCATCTTCAAAAGACATTCCACGTTTTCCAAAAGTAATCGTTTTTTCACTTGAAGATTTAGAGATAACAGTTGATTTTTTTTTGTGGGGATAATTCACTGGGCTATACACCTCCTAATTGTATATCTTATCAAAAAAAAGGAAAAAAAGCTAATCTTACATAAGATTTCATATTAATATTGAAAGGAGTTTGGTAGATAAAATAAAAAAATAGAATTTATTTACAATTGACTTTTATTTTGAAATTTGCCATAATATAAAATGTAACATTCGGGTAATTGCAGTGTCTTATGACATTGAGGAAAGTCCATGCTCGCACAACCTGCGATGGTTGTAGTGATCGTGCCTAACCAAACAATAAGTTAGGGCAGTCAAATATGTGACTGACGGCTGGGAAAGCACCTAAGTCTTTGGATATGGTGTGATTACCTTTAAAAGTGCCACAGTGACGATAACTGTCGGAAACGGCGGAGTGGAACGGGTAAACCCCACGAGCGAGAAACCCAAATTTGGTAGGGGCACTTCTAAAGCGGAACTGAACGCGTATGGAAGGTAGAGAGTTATTCTCTACAGACAGATAATTACCACCTGAGTACGAGGAGGCATCCGTATGTAGTACAACGGTACAGAACATGGCTTACAGAATGTTATCTATGCATTTAATAAAAACACAGCACACAACAAGATTTGTTGTGTTTTTTTGTTTATAACAAAATATAAAATGTATGAATTATTTAAATTAACTAAACATATGAAAGATAAAGACAATCAATATAACTGGAAAAAACAAGATAAATTTGATAGTTTCGGTATAAAAATACTTATATTCACTTTTTAAATAAATATAGGTATGCTATTATTAATTTAGTTTGTTTTTATGGATGTTACGGGAGGTGTTGGAAATGGATTTTTCAAATAAAGAAAGTAATCAAAAATTAGCTGATTATTTGCGTGAACAACGTTTGAATCGAAGTTTAAATTTAGACGATGTCTCTGACAAAATAGGGGTTCCGATTCAACATTTAAAGAATATTGAAAGTGGCGATTTTTCAAGATTTGATGAGTTTTATTTAAAAATGTATATTAAAAAATATGCTAGTTTTTTATCTTTAAATGTAGATGAAATTTATCAATCTTTCTATGGTGAACAGATAAAACGAGAAGTTGAAGTTAAAATTAAAAAACAGAAGACAGAGAAGCGAACACGTAATTTTGGTCGCCTTGGTGGAATTGTTGCTACCATATTAGTGATTGGTTTAGGTGGGTATTTTGTGATCGACATGATTAAAGCGGCTTCAGAAAAACCAACCGAAGAAGTTGTGATTAAAAATCCAAACTCATCTGAATTGATTAATGAACCAACAAAAAATACAGAAAATGAAGAAAAAAAAGATGCAGAAATGGTAGAACCGGAAATTTCGTTACCAAAAACAACCATATCGAAAGTATCACAAAACAATCAATCAACGATTTATGATGTGATGTCTGAGGGTGAGCAATTAGATTTAAAAATGGTATTTAACAATGATTGTTGGTTAAATGCAACGATGAATAATCAAAGTATTATTCCTGGGGAAACTTATCGAACTAATGATGTCTTTGAGTATACGTTTACTAAAGATATGCTAACCAATAATGAGGGAGTTTTAGAATTTAATATCGGTAATGTAACCGGATTAGAGATGATGATTAATGGAGAGCTAGTTAGCATTGACGAGACGGTTCCTCATCAATACATTACACTAAATATGAAAGTAAAATAGGTGAAAGTTATGAATTTAGCAAATAAGTTGACACTATTACGTGTGATTTTAATTCCATTTTTTATTGTTTGTTTTTATATCCCAAATTTAGTTTTTAATGTTGTAAATCTAAATGATTATCAAATTCCATTTGCAAATATTTTAGCGTTAATTATCTTTTTAGTTGCCGCAATTACGGATTTTATTGATGGATATATTGCGCGTAAATATAATATGATTACAGATTTTGGGAAGTTTATGGATCCATTGGCAGATAAGTTATTAGTAACAGCCGCTTTATTAATGTTACTTGAAAATACATTAATTTCTGGTTGGGTTGTGTTTGTTATTTTAGCACGTGAATTTATTGTAACAGGGTTCAGAACCATTGCAGCTTCAAAAGGTGTTGTGATTGCAGCAGGATGGTTAGGGAAAATCAAAACAGTTGTTCAATTTATTATGATTTCAACGTTATTATTATTAAATTATCCATTTGAGTTATTAAATTTACCAGTGGATCAAATCTTTGTAGCCTTAGCTGTTATTTTAACCTTAGCTTCAGGGGTTGAGTATATTTACAAAAATCTTCATATTTTTGATGGGGCAAAATAAATATTTTTTAAAAAAGCGAATTTTTGTTCGCTTTTTTGTTGCGCTAAAATAAAAAATAGTTTATTATTAAACTAAATTAAAGGAAATAGTCAACAAAATGGGTATGTTATAAGTAGATAAATAATGAAAGTGGAGGATTAAAATATATGAGTAATAATCGCGAAGCAGCTTTAATGCAGGCGCTTAAAAGTATTGAAAAGCAGTACGGAAAAGGATCTGTCATGAAGCTAGGTGAAAAAACAGATACAAGAATTGAAGTTGTTTCTTCAGGTTCATTAGCACTTGACTCTGCTTTAGGTGTTGGAGGTTATCCTCGAGGACGTGTTATTGAAATTTATGGACCAGAAAGTTCAGGGAAAACAACATTTGCGTTACATGCCATTGCAGAGGTACAAAAAAAAGGTGGAACAGCTGCGTTTATTGATGCAGAACATGCGTTGGATCCAGCTTATGCTGAAAAATTAGGAGTCGATACGGATGAATTATTAGTGTCGCAACCTGATACAGGTGAGCAGGCATTAGAAATTGCTGAAGCTTTAGTTCGAAGTGGAGCGATTGATATTTTAGTTATTGACTCAGTTGCCGCTTTAGTACCACGTGCTGAAATTGAAGGTGAGATGGGTGATTCACACGTCGGATTACAAGCACGATTAATGTCTCAGGCACTGCGTAAATTATCAGGTGCGATTAACACGACCAAAACCATCGCTATTTTCATTAATCAAATCCGTGAAAAAGTGGGGATTATGTTTGGTAACCCTGAAGTAACACCAGGGGGGCGTGCCTTAAAATTCTATTCAACGATTCGTCTTGAAGTACGTCGTGGAGAACAAATCAAGTTAGGAACAGATATTGTTGGAAACGTTGCGAAAATTAAAGTCGTGAAAAATAAAGTTGCTCCACCTTTTAAAACAGTTGAAGTAGATGTCATGTATGGTGAAGGGGTTTCTAAACAAGGAGAGATTCTTGATTTAGCTGTTGAATATAATATCATTGAGAAGAGTGGTTCTTGGTACTCATATAACGGTGAGAAATTAGGACAAGGACGTGAAAATGCTAAATTGTTCTTAAAAGAGAATCCATTTGTGATGGAAGAAGTAGCCGAATTAATTCGTGCTGAATTAAATATTGCAACAGATACGGTGCAAAATACTGGTTTAGATTTAAATTTTGATGAAGAATAAAAATAAAAAGAAGCGTTTATTATAAACGCTTCTTTTTTGTATAAAAAAGTAATAAATAGTAGAAAATAAGGAAGATTTGTAAAACAAATTCACCTTTTTAAGAAGATAAGAAAAATTAGGAAACAGTTTTTGTTTGTTTGTTGTGGAATTCTTGACATGTTATTACAATAATATTAAAATAAATAATGTAGTATTATATCGTAATACTAATTATCTTCAAACTATAGAACCGTTTAGTAGATCTATGGCGGATAATTTGATATTAATTAATTGGAGGTGCGCATATGCTAGAAATTATCATCTCCATTTTGCTAGTAGGGATAGGGTTAGTTATTGGGAATTTTAGAGGAAAGAAAGTCTATCAAGCTGAGATGGAACGAGCTGAACAATCGGCAGGACATATCATCTCAAAAGCAGAAAAAGAAGCTGAATCAAAAAAGAAAGAAGCGCTTTTAGAAACTAAGGAGGAAGTTCAAAAACTTAAAGTTGATGCAGAGCGCGACATTAAGGAAAAGAAAACGGAACTTGTTCGTTTAGAAGAACGTTTAGTACAACGAGAAGAAACAATAGATCGTCGAATTTTAAACTTAGAAAAACGTGAGATTGCTCTTGAAAAGAAAGATGAAGCTATAGCAGAAAAACAACTCGAACTAAAAGAACTAGAAAGCAAAGTGGAAGAAACTTTAGAAGAACAACGTCAAAAATTAGTTGAAATTTCGGGCTTAACAACAGATGGAGCACGAGAAATCATCTTTAGACGTGTAGAAGATGAAATGTCTCATGAAGTAGCGAAGTACATTAAAGAAGAAGAAGAAAAAGCTCGTTTAGAGGCTGATAAAAAAGCTAAAGAGTTAATTGTACTAGCTATTCAAAAATATGCATCAGAACAGACAAGTGACTATAGTGTCAATGTTGTTAACTTACCAAGTGATGAAATGAAAGGTCGAATCATTGGTCGTGAAGGTCGAAATATACGTACGATTGAATCATTAACGGGGGTAGATTTAATCATTGATGATACACCAGAAGCGGTCGTTTTATCATGTTTTGATCCAATTCGTCGTGAAGTGGCTCGTATTACATTAGAGACACTTGTTCAAGATGGAAGAATTCATCCTGCACGTATCGAAGAAATTGTTGAAAAAACACGTCGTGAAGTCGATTTACGCATCCGAGAATACGGTGAAAATGCTGTATTTGAAGTTGGAATCGGGAAAGTTCATCCTGATTTAATGAAAATTTTAGGACGTTTGAATTACCGTACAAGTTACGGACAAAATGTATTGAAACACTCTATGGAAGTTGCCTTCTTATCGGGTATTATTGCAGCTGAATTAGGTGAAGATGTAAAGCTTGCTAAACGTGCTGGTTTATTGCATGACATCGGAAAAGCAGTGGATCATGAGGTAGAAGGAAGCCACGTAGAGATTGGAATTGAATTAGCAACAAGATATCGTGAACACCCAGTTGTTATAGATGGAATTGCATCGCATCATGGTGATGTAGAACCGAAGAGTTTAATTGCAGTTATTGTTGCTGCAGCGGATACTTTATCTGCTGCTCGTCCAGGAGCACGTAGTGAATCTCTTGAAAATTATGTTAAACGTTTAGAACAACTTGAAAATATCGCTTGTCGATTTGAAGGGGTTGAAAAGGCGTTTGCCATTCAAGCAGGTCGTGAAGTACGTGTGGCTGTTATTCCTGAACAATTAGATGATGTTCAAGCTCATCAAGTTGCGCGCGAAATTCGTCAAACAATCGAAAATGAACTAGAATATCCAGGAAATATTAAAATTACGGTAATTCGAGAAACTCGAGCTGTTGAAACAGCTAGATAATTGTTCATATGATGGATTTAAAAGCTATTGATGCTGTCGTATCAATAGCTTTTTAATGTTAAAAAAATATTGCTACAAGATGCTACAAGAAAGGCTGATATCATGAAAATTTTATTTATCGGAGATATTTACGGAACACTTGGTCGTCAAATGATTCAAGAAAACTTACCAAAAATTAAAGAAATGTATAAGCCACACATTATTATTGCGAATGGAGAAAATATTTCTCACGGAAAAGGAATTAACGAGAAATACTATAAGTTTTTACTAGAACAAGGTGTCAATGCTGTGACGCTTGGTAATCATACGTGGGATAATCGTTCTATTTTTGATTTTATTGATGAAGCAGATAAATTAGTTCGTCCAGGGAACTTCCCAGCGTCTAATCCAGGTAAAGGATTAACATTTATTAAATTTAATTCATTAGAGGTTGCCGTTATTTCAGTTCAAGGAAGAACATTTATGCCAATGATTAATTGTCCATTTTTAGCCATTGATGAATTAATTAAAGAAGCGCAAAAGCGTACGAATATTATTTTTGTTGATTTTCATGCAGAAGCAACAAGTGAGAAAGTAGCACTAGGTTATTATGTAGATGGACGTGTTAGTGCTTGCGTGGGAACACATACACATGTTCCAACAGCAGATGAACGCATATTAACAAAAGGAACTGCATATATTACAGATGTTGGGATGACAGGACCGCTTGATGGGGTAATCGGAGTTGAGCGTGAGAATGTTATTAATAAGTTTATTGAAGGCTTACCAATCCGTTTTAATGCAGTTGAACAAGGTTCAGCGCAGTTAAATGCTGTTTTAATTGAAGTAAATGATAAAACGGGGAAAGCATCATCAATTAAACGTATTAATCTCAAGAAAGAATCAAGTCTTTAAAAAGTAGTCATGTATCGGGATGAGGGTGCATAAACTTACTGTGTAAAACAAAAAAGAGGGGGACTAGTATGGAAGTATTAAAAGTATCATCTAAATCTAATCCTAATTCAGTTGCGGGGGCTTTAGCTAATGCATTTCGTGAAAGAGGCTTAGTTGAGATTCAAGCAATTGGGGCAGGAGCATTAAATCAAGCAGTAAAAGCTATTGCTATTGCTAGAGGATATGTAGCACCAACAGGGAAAGATTTAATTTGTATTCCGGCGTTTACAGATATCTTAATTGATGGAGAAGAACGTACGGCAATTAAACTGATTGTTGAATCAAGACAATAAATTTTAAAAATAAAAAAGGGGCTGTCGGAAAATAGATGATTAAATTCATCTAAGAGCGACAGCCCTTTTTTTTCGTTCTATTTTTATGCGAATTCCACTTCAGTATCTGTTTTATCAACAGTTTCGCTCTTTTCAAGCGCACTAAAAGAGAGAATCAAATTCTCCCTAATGATTTTCAATTTAATCTAAGCTACCATTTCTTTAAATAAGTGTTGGTCACTCCTATTATTTTGGATTCTTGTATGTAATTTTCGAATATTAAAAGAAAGTCCAAGTAAGAGCAGTTCCGTTAGAACTTGTTCGTTTCCCCGGGTTAAAAATCTGGTGAAGTTATGATCAGCTTTTAAAACCCCAAACGCTCCTTCTGCTTGGATCGAACGATTGACTCTTAGACAAATCCCTAAATCATTTTTAATATTTTCAAGCGATTCTTCTCTTAAGCGAATGAAGTTTTTAGAAACTTGAATTTTTTTATTCCCTGACGCTTTCGTACATTTTTGTTTAACTGGACAATTTTCACAACTTTGACATTGATAAGTGGTTACCTCAGAGTTAAAGTGTGTTTTTTTATTCTCCTTGATATGGGTTCCGCTGTTAACTAATTTTTGATCATTAGCGCAAGTATAATAATCTTCCGCTTCGTTGTAGTCCATATTCTCTCGTTTTCCAATTGCTTTTTGATAACTTTTTTTCTTAATTTGTTCATAGTTTACAGGTTTAATATACGAAATTTGATGATGGGATTTGAGGTAAGTATAATTTTCTTCACTTTCATAACCTGCATCGGCAATAATACGAGGATATCGACGACCTAATTTTTCAAATAAATGATCTAAGAATGGAATTAGTGTGTTCGTATCGGTTGGATTAGGAAAAGGTTGAATACTGATGATATATTCTGACTCGACACCGACTTGAACATTATACGCTGGTTTTAATTGTCCATTGTTCATATGATCATCTTTTAAATGCATGAAGGTGGCATCGTGGTCCGTTTTAGAATAGCTATTACGCCCATTAAAAATCTCATTAGCTTCTTTATAGCGGCATTGACGTTGATAAAGTTCACGGGCTTGTTCATAAAGTTTTTGAAAACACGATTTTCGTTTTCCTTTCCCCGAAACAAACACAAATTGAGACGTTTCAATTTCTTTGTTCATTAGATAAAGAGCGAGTTGAAGACTTCCTAAAACATCCGTTTCAGTAAATCCACAAACTAAATTCAATTTTTTTTCACATTGTACAAATAGAACTTTCACCTTTTCTAATAGTTTTTCTTCTTGCTTGTGAATTGATTTTTTCCAAGTAAACGTATAGCGATTGGCATTCGCTTCAAGCTTGGTTCCATCAATAAATAAATTTTTCAATTCAATCTCATCTGATTCAATTAATTTTTCAATGAGTTGATAGAATAAATCTTCAAGAATATCCGTGGTTAAACGGTCTTTTCTAAAACTATTAATCAATTGATGGCTAGGGGGTTCATTTCCCTCGAGCAACCACATAAAGTGGGTATCTCTTTGACAAGCAGTCGCAATCGAACGGGAAGAATAATGATTTTCAAGGTAACCAAAGACGATTAATTTAAAGAGGATAACGGGAGAGATTTTAAATTTTCTACCTTGAGTAGAATAAGCCTGAAATAACTTTGTGTAGTCTAATTCCTCCAATACTTGGCTTAACAATCTCACAACGGCATCTTTAGGAATAAAAATATCGAGCTCTAATGGAAGTTTAAGCTGATAATTTTTCGGATATTGGGCATACTGTTTACTGTGTTTGTATTGCATTATAGTATTGTTCATATTATTATAAATGCCCAAAAAGGTCTGTGCTTAGCACAGACCTTTTCTGGTAATTATAGAGTTTTATTTAGGGGCTATTTCGTTACAGCCTCTTTTTTATACCGCTCTCTTTTTAAAACAGAAAATGACATCAGTTGATTATTATGAAGCTAGATTGTATAATAGAGAAAGTAACTGATGACTTGTCACAAAAAGGACAAAATTTGATAGATAGAGCTTTATGATATAGGGTGATAAAAATGAACGAACAACAAAAAGAACTTTCAATGCAGACAAAGCAAGTAAAAGAAGAAAAAGATTATAGTCGATATTTCCAACGTCCAAGTATTACGGATGCTCGTAAACGTAGTCGTGAGCAGGCGCATGTTCACCGTGATTTTGCGATTGAGAATTCAATTAAAAATATTGGACAAGGAAAAAAATATTTAATTCAAACTTATGGTTGTCAAATGAATGAGCACGACTCAGAAGCTATCATCGGAATTGCTGAAGAATTAGGGTATACCAAAGCAACAACACAAGAAGAAGCCGATTTAATTATCTTAAATACGTGTGCCATTCGTGAAAATGCAGAAAATCGTGTTTTTGGTGAATTAGGACGTTTAAAACGATTAAAACGTACAAATCCTGATTTGATTTTAGGGGTTTGTGGATGTATGTCACAGGAAGAAAAAGTTGTAAATCAGATTATGGAAAAATATCAATACGTTGATTTAGTCTTCGGGACACATAACATTTATCGTTTACCAGAATATATTCACAATGCATTAATGGGGAAAGAGCGTGTCATTGAAGTTTGGTCTCAAGAGGGAGAAATCGTTGAAAATATGCCACGTACTCGCCAAGGTAGCATTAAAGCTTGGGTTAATATTATGTATGGTTGTGATGAATTCTGTACATACTGTATTGTACCGTACACACGCGGTAAAGAACGTAGCCGTCTACCAGAAGATATCATTGCTGAAATTAAACATTTAGCCGAAGAAGGATATCAAGAAGTAACATTACTTGGACAAAATGTTAATGCCTACGGAAAAGATTTTAAAGATCGTGAATATACATTCGGTGACTTATTAGATGATTTAAATAAAATTGATCTTCCACGTATTCGCTTTACGACCTCACATCCGCGTGACTTTGATGCAAAAACAATTCAAACATTAGCAAAACGCGGAAACTTAATGGAGCATATTCATTTACCTGTTCAATCAGGAAATAATGAAGTGTTAAAACGTATGAACCGTAAATATACACGTGAAATGTATTTACAATTAGTGCGTGATCTTAAAGAAGCGATTCCAGGTGTTTCAATCACAACGGATATCATTGTAGGATTCCCGGGTGAAACAGAAGAACAATTCCAAGATACATTATCATTAGTTGAAGAAGTAGGGTATGAAGGGGCCTTCACCTTTATTTTCTCACCACGTGAGGGAACTCCAGCAGCTCGTATGGAAGATAATGTGTCAGAAGCTGATAAAAAAGATCGTTTAAATCGTTTAAATGAAGCGATTAATCGTGGATTCCGTAATGGAAATAAACGTTTTGAAGGCCAAGTAGTTGACGTTTTAGTTGAAGGAACGAGTAAAAATGATGAGACGGTATTAGCAGGATATACACGTCACAATAAACTTGTTAACTTCAAAGCAGATGAATCTACGATTGGAAAAATCGTTAAAGTTAAAATCACGGAAGCTAAAACATGGCATTTAGCAGGAGAAATGGTTAACGATGACACAACTAACTAATTTAGCGTCATTTAATGCGTTAAAAGAAAAACTTGATCAAGATGAAGTCATAGTGCGATACCGTCAGTTAGCGGTTAAAGTTCATCAAAACGAAAGACTTTTGAATCTTTATGATGAGTATCTGCAAAAACAAAAAGAGTTAATCAAATTTGAACATTATCATAAATCAGGAGCGGCGTCTTCAGTGGCATCAGAAATGAAATTACTTGAAGACGAGCTTTATGCTAATCCTCTGTTTAATGAATATATTCAAACACAAATTGAATTAAATGAACTATTTCAAAGTATGACTCATATAATAGAATATAAGGTTAATAAACATCTTAGTGAATAGCTAAGATGTTTTTAATTTTAGGAGTGGATAGATGGATTACGGATTACCCATTCAGGAGTGGAGGAATAAAATTAATTCTGAATGAATTATCATAAAGTCCTCCAATTCAGTATCAAATAAGATATGAGCTGAATATAGTATCAGTGAGGAGGTATTAGGATGAATGATATTCGTGAAATTGTAACCAAAGCTGTAATTGGTAAAGGTAAAAAAAGATTTCGTGTTACTGAATCTATTGATGATGTAGCAGCACCTGCTGATAGTATTTTAGGTTGCTGGATCATCAATCATAAATTCGGAGCGCGCAAAAGTGATAATGCTGTTGATGTAAAAGGATTCTATGATATTAACGTGTGGTATTCATATGATGGGAACACAAAAACTGAAGTTGCAAGAAAATGTGTGGATTATGCAGATCATGTTAATGTTCATAGAACCATCCGTGATTGCTTATACGAAGGTGATGAAGTCATCGCTCGTACAATTCAACAACCAACTTGTGTGGATGCAAGAATTGAAGATGGTGAAATCATTGTTGAAGTTGAATTCGAACTGGTTGTAGAAGTCATTGGGGAAACAAAAATGCGCGTTTCTATTTTAGGACCTGTTGGTGTTGACGATGCAGATCTTGAAGATGATGAAGATTCAGAAATTGATCAAGTCAATACGAACTTCTTAGGAAACTCACCATTCAGAGGAGAATAAGGCGATCTCGCCTTATTCTTTTTTATTGATAAAAAGTCGAAAAATGACGAAGATAAGTATTTCCCGGAAAATAACTAAAGGTTAATTGTTTAAAATGATTTAAAGTCGTCGATGATAAGAAGAATCTGCATCAGACAAGCGAGCGGGTTTGTGCTATAATAAAAGAACATGTACTTGAAAAAGGAGTTTTTTTATGCGAGATAAGTCTAAATATACACCGATGATGCAACAATATTTAACAATAAAAGAGAATTATCAAGACGCATTCGTCTTTTTTAGATTAGGAGATTTTTACGAATTATTCTTTGAAGATGCTCAACTGGCGGCGAAAGAGTTAGAGATTGCATTAACTGGGCGTGAAGCAGGAGCAGAAGAACGCGTTCCAATGTGTGGGGTTCCTCATCATGCGGCCGATAATTATATTAATCGATTAATTGAAAAAGGATATAAAGTGGCAGTTTGTGAACAAGTTGAAGACCCAGCGAGTGCGAAGGGAGTTGTTCGTCGAGAAGTGGTTCGAATGTTAACACCTGGAACTGTGATGAATCAAAATGCTTTAAATGAAAAAGAGAATAATTTCATTATTTCAATTGTTGGAACCACTCAAGGCTATTCAATCGTCTATAGTGATTTATCAACAGGTGAAAACTATGCGATGAATTTAGAAAAAGATGCTCAAGTTTTAATGGGTGAACTCATTAGCCTTGGGTGTAAGGAAATCGTCATCGGTCCAGATGTTGAGATTAAAATGTTTGATAATCTTCGTGCCTTAAAACAAATTGTTTTATCGTTTGAGGAAAATTGTATTCTACCTATTGAATATCAGATCTTAGTATCAGAAATAAGTGATTCAAATCTTCAGGCTGCTTTTGGACGTTTAATTAACTATTTAATTCGGACACAAAAAAGTGCACTCGGTCACTTACAGCCGGTTAGTTTAACAAAGAATGATGATTTTTTACATATCGACTATAATTCACGACGAAATTTAGAATTAACGGAAACGATTCGTTCAAAATCACGTCAAGGTTCATTACTATGGTTACTAGACAAAACAAAAACAGCCATGGGGAGTCGTTTGTTAAAACAATGGATTGAACGTCCATGTATTAATGAACAAGTGATTAAAGAACGTTTAGATGTTGTTGAAGCTTTCATTGGCGATTTTATGGTGAAAGAAGAATTAAAACAACATTTAAATGAAGTTTATGATTTAGAACGTTTATCAGGGCGTATTGGATTTGGAAACGCCAATGCTCGTGATTTATTACAATTAAATTCATCACTAAAGCAAATCCCGAACATTAAATCGTTACTCAGTCAACTATCAATTCCATCGGTTTTTTCACAACTTGAAAAGATGGTTGATTGTACTCATATGACGCAGTTGCTTGAAAAAGCGATTGTTGAAAATCCACCGATTGGAATTAAAGAAGGTGGCATTATTAAAGATGGTTATAACGAGACATTAGATGAGTATCGTTATGTTATTAACCATGGAAAAGATTGGATTTTGGCTTTAGAAGCACAAGAGCGTGAAAAAACAGGAATTAAATCATTAAAAATTAAGTTTAATAAAGTATTTGGTTATTACATTGAAATCAGTAAAGCAAACTTGCACTTGATTCCTGAGAATGCAGGATATGAACGTAAACAAACGTTAGTGAATGCGGAGCGCTTTGTGACACAAGAATTAAAAGAAAAAGAAAATTTAATTTTAAATGCAGAAGAAAAATCAATCCAATTAGAATATGAATTGTTCTCAGAACTTCGTGGCATTGTTAAAAATGAAATTCCTAAAATTCAACAGATTGCAAAAGTGCTAGCGTATTTTGATGTATTACAAGCTTTTGCAACAATGAGTGAAGAGAATCGTTACACGCGTCCGATGTTAAATAAAAATCATGTGATTGAAATTAAAGATGGACGTCATCCTGTTGTTGAAAAAGTTTTAAAAGATGTGCAATATGTTGAAAATGATTGTATCATGCCATCAGATTTATCAATCCTATTGATTACAGGCCCTAACATGTCAGGTAAATCGACGTATATGCGTCAGTTAGCCCTGATTTCCATTATGGCTCAAATTGGATGCTTTGTTCCGGCAAGTTCAGCCAATCTTCCAATTTTTGATCAAGTCTTTACACGTATTGGAGCAGCGGATGATTTAGTATCGGGTCATAGTACGTTCATGGTTGAGATGATGGAAACCAATTATGCATTGGAGCATGCGACAAAAGATAGTTTAATTTTATTAGATGAAATTGGACGTGGAACTGCTACGTTTGATGGAATGGCGCTTGCACAATCGATTATAGAATATGTACATGATAATATCGGTGCTAAAACCTTATTTTCGACACATTACCATGAGTTAACACAACTTGAACAGCAATGTCCTCATTTACAGAACCGCCATGTTCGTGCCGAAGAGCATCAAGGTCAGTTAATCTTCATGCATAAAGTAATGGAAGGGCCGTCGGATAAATCATACGGAATTCATGTTGCAGAAATTGCCAAACTTCCTTCCCCCTTAATAACACGTGCAAAAGAGTTATTAACAGCTCTTGAAGAAGATAAAGTGATGATTCAACCAGCTCCTGTTGTAAAAGAAGAACCAAAGGTTTTAGGAGGTAGTGGGCAGTTATCGTTATTTGAAGAGGCTAAACCAATTGTTAAAGAAGTCGTTAAAGTTGAAAAAAAGGTCGAGATTGTCAATCCATATGAGGATATTATTGAAGAATTACAGTCTATTGATTTATATCAGTTAACGCCAATGCAAGCGATGAATGCGATGTATGAGATTAAGGTTAAACTCAATAATCGAAAGTAGGTGACGTATGGGAAAAATTAGACGTATGAGTGAGCAACTTGCCAATATGATTGCAGCGGGGGAAGTAATTGAGCGCCCCGCCTCAGTTGTTAAAGAGTTGCTTGAGAATGCGATTGATGCTAATAGTACGAGTATTGAAATTCAATTACAGGACTCAGGTGTTCGTCAAATCAGAGTGATCGATAATGGGGAGGGAATGAGTGAGAGTGATGCTCTCCTTGCCTTTGAACGTCATGCGACGAGTAAGGTTAAAACCCAATATGATATTTTTAGAATTCAAACACTTGGGTTTCGTGGTGAGGCCCTTCCGTCAATTGCTTCGGTTTCAGATGTTCATGTGAAAACATCGGATGGTGCGTCTTCGGGTGTTCATTTAAATATTAAAGCAGGAGAAGTTTTAGTGAATGAGCCGGGTGTGATGCGTAAAGGAACGGAGATGGAAGTCAATCATTTATTTTTTAATACACCAGCTCGCTTAAAACATATTAAGTCATTGAATACAGAGCTTAGTCATATTACAGATTATTTAAATAAAATTGCACTCTCTCACCCTGAAATTGCATTCAAGCTTTTAAATAATCAACGTTTACTTTTTCAAACGAATGGACAAAATAATTTGCAAAGCGTGATTGCAAGTGTTTATGGTTTTGATGTAGCTAAAAAAATGATTCCATTTTCGGCGAAAAATGATGATTTTGAGATTTCTGGATTTTTAAGCGATCCGATTATTAATCGTGCTTCCCGTAATTATGTGACGATTATCGTGAATGGGCGCGCGATTCGTAATTATAATTTGATGCGTTCGATTATAGAGGCTTATCATACGTTACTGCCTAAAGATAAGTATCCGATTGTGGTGCTTAATTTAAAACTAGATCCCATTTTAGTAGATGTTAACGTTCATCCAGCAAAGCTTGAGGTCCGCTTTTCGCAGGAGGAATCACTTAAAACATTTATTTATCATGAACTTCGCAACGTGTTAAAGCAAGTAGAATATATTCCAGAAACACAAATTGAAGAGCCGAAGGTCGTGATGCCAAAGCCAATTCAGCAAACGTTAAGTTTAACGAAGGAGGCGACTTTTAAGCCGACGATTGCGGTTCAGATGGTTGATGAAAATCCTATTGAATTAAAAAAAGAGAGTGTTGACGTAAAAAAAGAGTCAGTTCATGTTGAAGAAGTGGCAGAACCGATGGTTTCACTTGAACAACCCGCTCAAGATTTTAAAGTGGTCGTTCCAACGAGACAAGCGATTCCGCAGTTAGAACTTCATTATATTGGGCAATTACACGGAACATATTTATTGGCTCAAAATGAAGAAGGATTATTTATTGTCGATCAACATGCCGCAATGGAACGTATACAATATGAAAAAAATTATGCCTTACTTAAAGATGTGAAGGGTGATTGTATTGAACTCATTATTCCGATGGTGTTAAAATATTCGGCGAATGAATTATTGCTTTTAAAAGAGTCGTTACCTTCTTTAATGAAGTTTGGATTTGAGATTGAAGAGTTTGGCGGTCAATCACTTGTTGTTCGTACGATTCCCGTCTGGGTTCAAAATTTAGATGCTAAATTAATTGTAGAGACGATTTTACAGCAAATCATTTATGATAATAAAGTGGATATTGGTAAGTTACGCGAATCAGTGGCGATTATGATGAGTTGTAAAGGGTCGATTAAAGCGAATCAGTATATTAATGAGCATGAAATTAAACAGATGTTAGTTGATTTATGTTTATGTGATCAACCATATACGTGTCCACACGGACGTCCGATTATTGTAAAATTAACAAAATATGAAATTGAAAAATTGTTCAAGCGAGTCATGTAGGTGAAAAAAATGGATGTTATTTGTATTGTAGGTCCGACGGCAGTTGGAAAAACAAAGTTAAGTATTGAATTAGCGAAGCAGTTAAAGGGTGAAATCATTAGTGGTGATTCGATGCAAATTTATAAAACAATGGACATTGGAACAGCCAAAGCAACGATTGAAGAACGTGAAGGGATTGTTCATCATTTAATTGATGAAAAAAATCCAGATGAACCTTATTCAGTAGCGGAATTTCAAAAAACGGTGCGTGCAAAGATTGATCAAATTAAAAGTCGCGGGAACATGCCAATTATTGTAGGGGGGACGGGACTTTATATTAAAAGTGTTTTATATGATTACGAATTTGCAGGAGAATCAGAGACGAAAGAAGTCGATGATGAAAAATATAAGGATTTTGATAATGAATCCTTGCATCAAAAATTAGCAGAGGTTGATGAAGAAGCTGCGAAGACGATTCACCCGAATAATCGTAAGCGTGTTATTCGCGCGCTTGAAATTTTTGAAACATCAGGGGTGAAAAAATCTGAGATGATTCAAACACAACAACATGAATTGATATATGACGTTGCTTTAATCGGATTAACAGATGATCGCGATGTATTGTATGACCGTATTAATAAACGTGTGGATGTTATGTTTGAAACAGGACTTGTTGAGGAAGTGAGAGCTTTATTTGAAGCGGGAATTCCTCAGACGGCACAATCGATTCGTGCCATTGGTTATAAAGAGTTATATGATTATTTTAATGGCCTCACGTCTCTTGAGGAGTGTAAAGAATTAATTAAGCGCAATTCACGTCGTTATGCAAAGCGTCAATATACGTGGTTTAATAATCAAATGGATGTTAAGTGGTTCAAGGTGGATGTAAATCAGTTTGAAAAAACAGTTCAAAATGTTTTAACCTATATTGAATTAAAAAAAATGGATTAACTAGATTGTTAATCCATTTTTTATTTAATAAGGAGAGTTGATACTTTTTGATAAATTTTTTAGTAGCAAGAGAATGATGGCGATGACTGTTTTTTAACTCATCTTTAGTTTAGAGGGAGTTAGATGTTTACTTAACCAAAAAGCTGAAGTTAGAATAACAAAGGGATGAAGGCATTAAAGTGAAGTGACATAAAAAAATACCTTAATGAATGATTCATTAAGGTATTTTTGATTAGTGCATATTTCTAAATAAACCGATTACTTTGCCAACGATGTAAACATCGTTGGCAATAATCGGTTCTAATAAATCATTTTCTGGTTGTAAACGAATATGACCAGATTCTTTGAAGAACCGTTTAACCGTCACTTCATGATCATCTAGCATGGCTACTACAATATCCCCGTTATGGGCATCTTGCTGTTGTTGCACGATGATTTGATCACCATCATGGATTCCAGCATTAATCATTGAATCACCATGGACATTTAACATAAAGACAGTTTGGTTAGAAGGAATTAAATGTGTCGGAAGAGGGAAGAAATCATCAGGGTTTTCAATGGCTTCAATTGGCATCCCTGCTGTTACTTTACCGATTACCGGAACATTAACAACCGATTTGAATTCAATAATTTTTGAATCATTTTTAGCAGCCTTTGATTCTGTCTCATTTGCTAAAATCACAATTCCTCGTGTTGTCGATTTATCTTTACGGATAAATCCTTTCTTTTCAAGTTGATTTAGTTGGTTATGAACTGAAGCAGTTGATGAAAGACCAACAGCTATTCCAATTTCTCGAACACTTGGCGGATATCCTCGTTTATCAATTTCGGCTTTAATAAAATCAAGAATCGCTTGTTGACGTTTTGTAATAGGTTTCATGATATAACCTCCTTCCATTTTATTAATTTCATTATATCAGTAAAAAGAATAAAAGACAAACATTTGTTCTTTTTATATTGACGACAAACGAATGTTCGAATATAATAAAATTATAAAATCGAACATTTGTTTTAATAAAAGAGGGATAAAGATGTTTAATAAGTTTTGTTTATTTATTTATAGTTATCGATATTTAATTGGATTTTATTTTATTTGTTTAGGAATGATGATGATTGCACTGACTGATATCACGGATCTACTTATGTATTTAAAACCGAATACGATTATTCCGTTTTTAGAAGTATTTGCTTATCAAAAGAAGTGAAATTTGGTATATTAAAAGGGTGATCAAACATGGAGGTGCTAAAAATGTTAACGCCAGAAAAATTAAGTCGTTTAAATGAATTAGCGAAGAAGAAAAAAGAAGGAACTTTAACTGAAGAAGAAATGAAAGAGCAACAAGCTTTACGTGAAGAGTATCTATTAACTTTCAGAGAAAGTATGAAAAATACAATTGAAAATATGAGAGTCATTGATCCAAATGGTGATGATGTGACGCCAGAGAAAGTTAAAAAAATTCAAGAAGAGCGCGGAACTGTGATTCATTAATAAAAA
>NZ_AEXQ01000107.1:0-4190 GCF_000191865.1 Turicibacter sp. HGF1 | reverse complement strand
TACGTAAACTAACAGTTTTCATGTTTCTTTATTGAATATTATTACTAATCAAATTTTCATCAATTATAGCCAATTGTAATGAATAACTTTAAACGAAAACTTTAGGTAGCTTGGCTACTAGTTTTATAGAATTGGTTAGATTTGGAATTTTCAGAAGCGGAAAAATGCTTTGTATGACAGATACTTAGTAGTAAAAGTTATGATATAGAAAAGTACTTTGTTTGTTGAATTTAAATATGGGCGTAGGAGATTGTTAAAATATTATAGATAGAAGAAGTATATATTTTATGATTTTATAAAGTTCTTTGAATTTCTGATGAGAGTAAGAGTAGAGGATATTCTTTTTCACGCGTAGAAATTTTATAATAATACGCAAAATGATAAGTTGATTTATCGGTGGATGTGTGAAATTTTAAAATAGTCACTATTACCGCTTAAATGTCTTATTACATTTTTGATTTTACATCGTCTAATATGTGTTTTATTCTAGGAAAAAAGAGATTGAACAAGGTAGAATTTATCAAGGATAATTTTAGCTTGATAAATAAGTTACTTAATTAAACTGATATAAGATGAATAAATGTTAATGATAATATTTTTGATGCAGGAACTAGTTTCTTTTTTATATCGATTAAAATAAGATAGAAAATAGGTTAGATATTGATTAATCTATTTTCTATCAGTATCATACGAGAGAAATAACATCCTTTCTACTGATGACTTCACTGATTTAAATTCATCAAACAAAGATTTTTAGGTAGATAACTAAAAATCAAAGCCTGGATTCATAAAGAGGGGGATAGATTTATTAATTGATGAGTGAGAGAGTTTTGAGGAGGGGATATGATATCCTACTCTGAGACTTTATTCTAAGTTGCTAAGGTAATAGAATATTGTGAGATTAAGAAGATACTATAGTTTGATGTGCACCCCAAATGTTAGACTAAAAATTCTAACTTTAGGGGTGCATTTTTATGACCAAATATAATCCGAAATTTAAACATCAAGTGATTAAAGAATATTTAAATGGTAATGTAACTTATGCTTACCTTACTCAAAAATATCAGATTTCAAGTTCTAAATAGGTTCAAGAATGGGTTAGACAATACAAATTATTTGGAAAAAAGGGATTAGAGCGTAAACAAAGACAAGATTACACTGGTGAATTTAGGTTAAATGTATTAAACTATATGAAAACAACAGGTGTCTCATATAGTATAACTGCTAATCACTTTGGAATTTCAGATATCGGAACCATTGCGAATTGGAATACAAAATTTCTTAGAGATGGTATTGAGGCATTCTTTAAACCGAAAGGAAGGCCTCAATCCCCTATGACAAAAGCAAAACAATCTAAACAATCCAAAACATTAACACGTGAACAACAATTAGAAGAAGAAAATAAATGATTAAGAATAGAGATTGAATACTTAAAAAAGTGTCAGGCTCATGGGATTGCCCCCTGGAGTCACACAATTAAATCAAAACAAAAATCATAGAAGAATTAACGGATGAGTTTCATTTATCCGATATTTTAAAAGTGACGAAATTTCCAAAATCAACTTACTATTACTGGGGCAAAAAGATGGCACAAGATAATCCAGATCAAGAGCTTGAAGACCTCATTTTAACTATTTTTAAAGAAAATGATGAGAATTACGGTTATCGTCGAATCACAGATGAGCTTCATCATCGAGGTCATCAGGTTAACCATAAGAAAGTTTATCGCCTGATGAAAAAGCTAGGAATTAGTTGTATTAAGTTTAGCCATAAAACACGTAAATATCGCTCATATAAAGGGAAAATAGGAACTATCGCAAAGAATCGAATCAATCGTCGATTTCATACACCTTATCCTTATCAGAAACTCACAACAGATGTGACTGAATTTAAAACATAAGAAGGAAAGAAATTATATTTAAGCCCTATCATGGACATGGCAACAGGTGAAATTTTATCCTTTTCAATGAGTCATAAACCTGACTTAAGTTTTGTCATGGAGTCATTAAATCAAGTCCTACCTATAATCAAACAAGCAACCTATAGAACAACGATTCATTCCGATCAAGGTTGGTAGTATCAGCATCAAAAGTGGGTTCAAACCTTAAAGAAAAATAGAGTCTTTCAAAGTATGTCACGAAAAGGGAATTGTTTAGATAATTCTCCTATGGAAAACTTCTTTGGCATACTTAAGCAAGAAATGTACTATGGAAAGACATTTAAAACCTATGAGGAGTTAAAAGAAGCCATTGAAAAATATATATACTACTATAATCATAAACGAATCAAAAGAAAATTGGCTGGCATGAGTCCAGTCCAATAGCAAATTCATACCAGCCAATTAGCTGCATAATATTAAGTTCAACTTTTGGGGTTCACTACAGTTCTTTTTTTTTGAGAAGGTTTTTTAGATAAATAGGGATTGATTATCTCTTCAAATTTAACATTATTTCTTTAATTAAGGCTCTGTTTTAGAAAAGTGTTGATATTTCACACAGAATTTGCATAACTCCCTACTAAAATATCCATTATAATATTATCAGAACGTATGTTTGAGGAGTTTGATTTATGCCAAAAGCAGTTATTTTAGCACTTTTAAAGCGAGTATCACCGATTGATTTATCAGAAATCTTAGTTGAAGTTGAAAAAGGAATCTTTAAATCCGATTTATCTAAACTTCAAACTGAGATTCAAGAAACCAGGTATTCATCAGGGCAATATAAATGCCCTTTTTGTCATGGCGACCATATTGTAAAGAATGGTAAAGCAAAAGGAAATCAACGTTATCTCTGTCGTAATTGTAGAAAATCATTTAGCCAACAAACTCAAACGCCAACTGCTTATTCAAAGAAAGAAACAAAAGTATGGATTGATTATATTGAATGCATGATTAAGGGATATAGCTTACGCCGTTGTGCATGGGAATGTAATATTAACCTCGCCACAGCCTTCTTTTGGCGACATAAAATTTTAGATGCTCTTAGTTCATTCATGGGAACAGGAGAAGTTGATGGATTGGTTGAAGCAGACGAATGTTATCTTCGTTATAGCTATAAAGGAAACCATTCTAAAAGTAAACGATTTACAATGCCAAGACCACCCCGTAAACGTGGTGGGGAGTCTGTTGGAAAACGTGGCTTATCAAGTGAACAAGTCTGTATTGGAACGGCATTAGACAGAACAGGCAATATTTTAATTGGTATGATAGGAACAGGACGAGTGAAATATGATAACCTAAAACGCTTCTTTGAGGGGCATATCGCTCCTTATTCTATTTTGTGTACCGATAGTGCGCATGGCTATGGGAAATTAGCTAAACAACTGGACTTAGAGCATAAAGCCATTCCATCCGGAAAACATATGAAAGGTATCTATCACATCCAACATATTAATGCGTTTCATAGTAACTTTAAAGGTTTCTTACAAAAGTTTAGAGGGGTCTCAACTAAGCATTTACATAGTTATTTAATGTGGTTCAAGTGGATTGAGCTTTTTAAAGATGAAAAAGAACTTCTAAAAATCCAGAAAGCTTATGTACAATCACAAGCAAGTTATTCTGTAGTGTCTAACGAAATAATTCGAGGAAGAATAGCTAATTTTATTATGTAAAGACTAACACCTCAGTTTGTTGTAAAAAAATGGAATTTGATATATAATAGAAAATAGGGGGTGATTGGAATGAAGAAGTTACTTATGATTTCAATGTTGTTATCATTAGTTCTTGTCGGTTGTGGGAAACCAACGAATATGACTGATTTGTTAAATTACAAAGGGTCTTATGTTGGTGATAATTCTGCTGTTGGTCATATTATAGAGATTTTGCCAGCCCATGAGCATTTAGACGGTTTTGAATTACAAACAAGTAAAGAACCGTATGAGGTGACGATTAATTACAAACCATTTGACGAGGCTACTGTTGAGTTAGAAGATGGTTCAACGTCAAAAGTTGCATTAAACGAGGTATTACAAGGAAACTCAATGATTATCTTATCTCTCGTTACAAATGCAGAGATTGTAAATTTTAATATCGGAGACCAAGAGACGATAACCTTTGATAGAACTACATTATCTGATAATTATGGCAATGATTTAGAAAGTATTTCAGAAGATGTATCATCTTTACAAAATTTTATAAAAACTTATACCGTTAAATAATAAAAAGCTGTTCAAATATTTAGTAACAGCTTTTA
>NZ_AEXQ01000108.1:0-1217 GCF_000191865.1 Turicibacter sp. HGF1 | reverse complement strand
AGTATAGGGAGTAGTCAGAGTATTGTAGATATAAGAAGTATAGGTTTTAAAGGTTTGAAAAGATGTTTGAAGTTCGGGTGAAATCATTGGATGTTCTGTTTCAAGTAAGTGATTAAATCGATTCACATTTTTCGATTGAATGGCGAATAGTAAATCTTGATAAAGCTCATAAGTTGCTTTTAATTCAGGTGATAAATCGAGAAGGAAGTTTAAGATATCTATTTCACGCATCGGTTGCTTAAAACAATAAACAGATCGATAAGTTGTGGTATCGAGTAGGGTATGTGATTTTAAAAATAGTCGCCAGTAACGTTTGAATTTACGACCATGTTTTTTGAATTTTTTCATTAATCGAATACGTGTTTTATTGAGTGCACGGGAGATATGTTGAACGAGGTGAAACTTATCAAGGACAATTTTGGCATGAGGAAAAAGCTCCTTAATCAAACTGATATAAGGGGCGTACATATCAGTGACAATATGTTTCACACGCGCACGAGCTTCTTTTGTGTATCGCTTGAAATAAGTCTGAAGAGAGGTTAAGCGTCGATCTTCAATGATATCAATCATCTGCTTGGTATCTGCATCACAAAAGATAAAAGACATATGACCCTCAGCCGATTTTACCGATTTAAATTCATCAAAACAAAGATTTTCAGGTAGATCATTAAAGTTCAAAGTTTGAGATTCATAAAAGCTATGAATGATCCGATTAACGGTTGAATGAGAAACTTGATGGCGACGGGCAATATCGCACTCTGAACTTTTATTTTGAGCTTCTAAAGCAATCGCGTGTTTCGTATTGTAAGAAATATAACAGTTCTTTTCAACAATAGATGTTTTTAATGTAAAGGTGGATTGACAATGCCCACAATAATAACGCTGTTTCTTTAAAACTAAATAAGTATCATGGAGTGATACTTTTGGAATGATAATTCGAGAAGTTTTAAACCCATGCTTTTTAAAATTGGAATCAAAAAGAGTTCCACAGTGTTCACAATGAGTGGGTTGGTAAGATAAGATTCCCTTAAAAACAAAGCTAGTGATCCCATTTAATTTAACTTCTTCAAAATAATCTTCAGGAAAGATGATATTTTTATCTTTAATATTTAAAAATTTTCTAGTAGAATATGAGTGAGACATCAAAAATTATCCTTTCAATATTGTTTTAGCCGATAACATTGTAACAGGATAGAGACTTGATGTCTCTTTTTTTT
>NZ_AEXQ01000109.1:0-16277 GCF_000191865.1 Turicibacter sp. HGF1 | reverse complement strand
CTTTAATTGTGTCGGATAAGAATAAGGATTTAGTACCCAATCCTCACATTCGACTTCTTCATCCCCGATGGCTTCACCATGAAAATAATACCCGTGATAACTCATGCACACATTAAAGACATTGTGCTCACACGTTGCACAATTTACCTGTTGCTTTTCTTTCATGTTTTATCCTTCTTTCTTCATCATTAATCTTTCGCCAATGATCGCACACTTCGAATCAGGTCCGTGTCCAATTTGAGATGTTTTAACGATTGGTAGCTGTGGTAAATTAACAATGCTTTTAACAAGAGATACGATATCTGGTTCATATTGCTTTTGTTCCATCTCCGTAAAACTTCCCAAAATCAGTCCATTAATCTGCTTAAATACCCCCATCTGCTTATACTGATTTAAATACGTCGCCATTTTTGCCACATCACCACTATAACTTTCTAGCAATAAAATTTTTTTCTCGAAACTTGGTAAATAAGGAGTACCCGCTAACTTTAAAAAGCAACGAATATTTCCACCGATAGGCTCTCCTTCCAACGTTTCTCCTTGAATCCATTCAACATCGAACTGAAACAAGGTATCTTTTTGGTGAAATAGCGTTTCTTTAAACCACTGTTGCTGCTTTGAGGCATCCTCACTTACTAAGTTACGAATTTGATATAAATACGTCTTATGGTGGGTTTTCGTATATAATCCATTTACAACCACCGACAAATCACTATACCCGAAAAATGGTTTTGGATAACGTTTCATGAGGTCATAATCTAAATAAGATAAAACGCCATTTGCTAAATCTCCACCTGAGACATCAAAAATAGCTACAAGCTCATCATTTCGGTAAAAATCCATTAACATCTCTGCTTTTTCTGAATCAGATGCCTGAAAGACACTCTCTTGGCGGTACAATTTAGGTGCCCAAATAACATTAAGTCCCATTTCCTTTAATACCTGCTCTAATTGTTCAAACGTGTCTTTCATCATTAGAGCAGGACCATTAGATAAAGCAATGAGTCCGACACTGTCCTTTTTATGAAGAAGAGCCATTAGCATGCTCCCCCTTTATGATCTTCTAGAGCCTGACGTTGATGTTTTTTATTAAACGGACTCAACATAATCGCTGTACTAAATAATCCGGGATAATTTTTGCTGAGGTAATTTAAATAATGACACCATTCATAAGTTAAGTAACGATATAAAGCTTCCATATCATGTGTCAGATGGAGTTTTTCCGTTTCTGTTAATGACTCATAATCTCGCATATCTAGTTCTTCTTTTAAGTGTAAGATTAACATTAACATTTCAGTAAATGTTTCATGATCATGCAAACTTTCATTTGTGACCAGCGTGATCAATAGATTTTTCCCTTCATGTAAAATATCATGTAACTGCTTTAAATCCACTTTATCAAGAGAAACTTCATAGTGATAAGTCGAGTTTAATTCTTGTAATCGTTTAAAGTAATTTTCATCCCAAACGGAAGGATCTTGAACACGTAATTTTTTACAAACATAGACGTTATCATCTTGCTCTACAAAATAAGATAAAAGCTGTGTCCCGATTTCGGCATAGAAAACGCCAACCAACATATTTAATTTCTCTTTAACATGATGACTCTCACGTTTTTCAAGTAATCGTTCAATCACGAGGGTTGTAAAGAACACTTCCATTGGAATAAAAGCAATATCAGCAAATAAAAAGATTAACGTGTGATGCAAATCTTTAAATATGACGACATGTAAAAAGTGTAAAAATAATGAGAGAAGAATCAATCCGACTCCAATCCAAATCATTTCTTTTGTTTGTTTCTTCATTGGTTCACCATACTTTCTGACTAACGTCTTAACCTGTCTTCATTTAACCGATTAGATTTAGAAGTAACGTTAATAACGCTTTACTCACCTATAAATTATAAACAACCTTTCCATTTTTGACAACTTAAGCTATTTAATTGCTTTTTTTTACTACTCTATTCTATTATGGCATTAATCTTCTAATTGCCTAATTACCTTATCTTTTTTACATAAACTATATAGAGCTGATCAATTAATAAAGAATATGGAGGTGTGTTTATTGACGAGAATTTTAAATAATATAGCAACAATTAAATATTCGTTTACATCTGAAAAGGAAGTCTTAAAATCAAATTTCAGTGAAAACAACTTATCACAACTCACAACCTATCATCCAAGTATTTTTGTTTAAAAAATAAAAGGTGTTGCTTCTGTGGCCCCAAATGAAATCATTCAGTATTCAATACTTTCTTTAAATAATGGAGATACTGATTTACATGATATCGTCTTTCGTGAAATATTTGATTCTGACTTAACCCCTATCTGGGAAAGCATTCATATTATTCTACGAGAGAATCATATTTATCCTCCGGAAGAAACAGTGATTTCCTACGAAACCGCTTAATTTGATCATTATTATGACATTAAAGCTATCGCCACCGTTCATCCGCTCAATGAACTCATTTTAACAATCGCTGTCAACGTCAGTCATGTCGCTTCCTTAAATGATATCGTATCCAATACTGTCAAAATAGGATATACCTACACAGAACCAAATTCTCAAAATGAGATTTTATTAAATCCTAGAAACGGGAAACAGGACACCCAGTCTATCACAATTGCCAATCATTAGTGTGTATAACAAAAGAAGTTCAGTCTGTGACATTTCATGATGAACCGTCTGGCATGAAGATGACAACTCTTATAAATTCAGATATAATCGCCTATCTCATCAATCTATGACACTTGGGAAATTTAACTGCGATTAATGTCCCTGGTACCGACTTATTACCTGGAGAGTTTCATGTCCTGAGTCCAACAGGAATTTCAATTACGCCTCCTTCGATGACAATGAATGACCACTTATCTGAAAACAATTTATTTTCTTTTTCTGGAATTACACTTCCAATGGGGCTCATTTCTGTAACTGATATTGTGCCATGTTACGCTCAAATTCAAATTATAGGTCAAATTCTCATGTAATGTAATCTCAATTTATCAAACTATAAATTAAGTATGAGACAGATATTCAATCTAATTCCCCATACTTTTTTGTCATTTCATTTAAAATTAGAATCTTCCTTGTATAACACTCATCTCCATAATCTGTCTCGCTTCCTAAAAAAACACCTTGAAGGTTAAATCCTTCAAGGTGCTCGATACATCTAAGACATAAAATATTTTAGAAATATAGTCTATTATTTCATTAATTGACAAACATTATTTGTAAATGCCACTGGATCTTCAATCGATAATCCTTCAATTAATAAAGCTTGGTTATATAAAACATCTGTATATAAATCAAACTTTTTGCGATCTTGTTCATAAGCCGTTTGCAATGATTTAAACACTTCATGATTTACGTTAACTTCTAAAACTTTATCCGCTTTGACTTGCTGAGCATTTGGCATGGCATTTAATACTTTTTCCATTTCAATTGATAACTCTCCTTCATTTGCTAAGCAAACCGGATGAGTTTTTAAACGACGAGAAGCACGAACTGATTTTACTTTTCCTTTTAAACTTGTCGCCATGTTTTCAAAGATTGACGCAAATTCTTTTGTTGCTTCTTCGTCTGCTTGATCCGTATCTAAGTCTAAGTCGGCACTCGACACTGATTTGAAATCTTTTTCGCTATAAGTCATTAGCATCTTGATAGCAAATTCATCAATGTCCTCTGTAAAGAATAAGATTTCATATCCTTTATCAAGCACGGCTTCTGTTTGAGGTAATTTTTTAATACGCTCAATTGACTCTCCAACGGCATAATAAATATGTTTTTGATCTTCTGGCATGCGAGATACATATTCTTCTAATGTGACTAATTTATCTTCATGTGATGATTTAAACATTAATAAATCTTGTAAGACATCTTTATTTGCTCCAAAATCACTGTATACACCGAATTTTAATTGACGACCGAATGACTCATAGAATGTTTCATATTTTTCTCGGTCATTTTTAATCATTTTTTCTAATTCGTTTTTGATTTTTGTTTTAATATTTTTCGCAATTAATTTCAATTGACGGTCATGTTGCAAGATTTCACGTGAAATGTTGAGTGATAAATCCTCTGAATCGACGATTCCTTTTACAAAACTAAAGTAGTCTGGTAAAAGGTCAGCACATTTATTCATAATTAGTACACCGCTAGAATACAACTCTAATCCTTTTTCATATTCTGCTGTATAGAAATCATATGGCATTTTTTCAGGAATATATAAGATTGCATTATAACTTACATTTCCATCTACACTTAAATGAACATGTGCTAATGGTTTGTCATATCCAAAATGTTTTTCTGTGTAGAAATTCTCATAATCTTCATCACTTAATTCACGTTTATTTTTCTTCCAAATTGGAACCATACTGTTAACTGTTTGCTCTTCGGTTACTTGTTCATACTCATCTTCACTACCTTCTTTTAACTGTGAAGACACAATATCCATTTTAATTGGATAACGAATAAAATCTGAATATTTTTTGATAATTGATTTTAATTTATATTGTTGTAAGTATTCATCGTAATTTTCATCTTCATTATTTTCTTTTAAATGTAAGATAATATCTGTTCCGACTGTCGCTTTTTCACATGGTTCAATGGTATATCCATCTGCTCCACAAGATTCCCATTTGTAAGCTTGATCAGAATCAATTGATTTTGAAATCACAGTTACTTTATCAGCGACTAAGAAGGCAGAATAGAATCCAACTCCGAATTGTCCGATAATATCATGTCCATCTTCTAATTCAGTCTCTTTTTTAAATTGTAATGATCCACTTTTTGCAATGACCCCTAAGTGATCATCTAATTGTGCTTCTGTCATCCCGATTCCCGTATCGGAAATCGTAATTGTACGGTTTGTCTCATCAGCCGTTACTTTAATATAATAGTCCTCTTGATTAAAGCTTAAATTCGAATCTGTCAAGGCTTTATAATATAGCTTGTCAATGGCATCACTTGCATTTGAAATCAACTCACGTAAGAAAATTTCTCGATGGGTATAAATAGAATTAATCATTAAATCTAATAATCGTTTTGATTCGGCTTTAAACTGTTTCAATTCAATCGCTCCTCTGTTTTTACTTTATTAGCACTCTTAATAAACGAGTGCTAATTTGTATAATTCTTATATATCATATCTAAAAATGCCTGTCAACTATCTTCAAAGATTCAATATCAACTTTTTGCTTTTTTGATATTGAATCTATCATTTTATGATGTTTGTGAGGGTTATTTCTTAGCAAAAAAACTCCCTCATTGCCATTGTTTCCCCACGCTTATTGTGATAGGATTATCGCTATAAAAGGAGGCTTTATTAATGAAAAAAAGAAGGATTTATTTTTTTATGGTGGTGTTAACCATTGGACTCGGACTAGCTTCTAGAAAATTCATTTTCGTTTTTCCCGATTCAATTGCGCCATATATTGGAGATACATTATGGGCAATGATGGTCTATTTTGGTTTTCAATTTTTACACCCTAATGGAACACTGATCAAAAGTCTCCTTCTCGCCTTCATCTTTTCTTATTTGATTGAATTCAGTCAATTGTACCAAGCCGATTGGATTAATCAAATAAGAGCATCCACACTTGGTGGTTTAGTTTTAGGCTATGGTTTTTTGATTCAAGATTTAGTAAGCTATGCCATTGGTATTTTAATTGGATTTTGTTTAGATTATCATCTATATTACTAAAAATAGCAGGGATAAAGCCCCTGCTATTTTTCATTCCCCAAGACCACTTTCTTCATATTTCTCTGCAAAACCACTCAATAATTTATTCAGTGGTTTTTTCAAGAAGATAGCCACTAAAATGGCCGCACTAATAAAAATCAATAAAATCACGATATCTTTCGTTAATACGGTTTGGACAACCCCTCCAATGGCTTCCCGTGCCATTGAAATCGAATACGTAAATGGTAAAAATGGATTAATCATTTGGAAGAACTTCGGCGTTAATTGAATTGGGAAGGTTCCACCAGAACCCGCCACTTGTAGAACTAATAAAATAATGGATGCAACTTTCCCAACATTACCTAAGACTGAAACGAGTGAGTAAACAATAAAGGTGAAAGTCACGGCTATAAAGAGTAAACTTACAATAAATAAACCAGAATTCATACAATAAATTTTTAAGATATATAAGTCTCCTAATGCTATAATCAACGCTTGAACAAGAGAAATGCTAACAAACAATAAGAATTTACCGAAATATTCCTCAATTGGATTATAATCTCCTTTTGCCTTGACAGATAACATTGAAACGAGTAACGTCATTCCTACCCAAATGGCTAAAACACTATAAAACGGCGTCATAGCTGTTCCGTAATTATGCATTGGAAACACTGTTTCCTCTACAAGTTCCACTGGGTTTGATAGGAAATCTTCACGTTCTTGTACGGCCGATTGAAGTAGTTCTAATACATCTTTTAGCTCTTGACTGTTATTAATATCCGTTACCTTACCTGCTAACTCAGCAATAATATTTTCTGCTTGAGGTAATTTTTCATTCACATATTGAATCGCTTCAATTCCTGTATCTGCTCCTTCATAAGCAACATTTAATAATTCACTAACTTGAGGTAATTTAGCTTCTGCATCTTTTAAAACGGTTAAAACATTTTGAGAGGTTTTATAAGCTTCATCTAAAATTGAATTCAAAGGAGCTGCAACTTTATCATCAAAATGATTAACTAAATCACTTGAAATGGTTTGAACATCTTGTAAAACCGTTTGAACTTTACTTAAAAGCGTTAAATCAGGTTCTCCACTATTCACAACCTCATCAAATAATGTCTGTAAAAAATTAGAGATATTTACAAGCTCTGTTTTTATTCCATTTAATTGTTCAATAATTCCTGTCAATGGCTTTCCAAATGAAATTTTATTAAAAGATTCTAGTAATTTAACTAAAGATTCGACTAGGTTTTCTCCACTATTCACTTTTGTAATTAAATTTTGAATCATCGTTGGTGCTTCTGCAGAACCTGATTCAATTGCTTGTTTAAGTCCATCGACATACTTCATCATTTCTGCTGTGATATCAGTCACGAGTTGAACATCAGCTTTCACTGTTGGAAATAAATCATTAATACTTCCTTGTGAGGTTGAAATAAACGTTTCAATACTACTTGTTAACGTCTGTGCAGAGGTTAACGTTTCTTGAATTTTTGGTAAGTCGCTTTGAATTTGAGATATTAAATCTTTCAATTTCAATCCCCCATCATTGGCTTTTGCGACAGTTTCATTAATCAAACCAAATTTTGTTGTTAATTCATTTAAACTGTTTGCTACAGAAGCTAATTTGGGAAGTAGCGTATCTTGAATTTCAAGACCAAGACTTTTCCCTGTTTCTAATAAGACACTACTTACTGTTTTGATGACCGTTTCATTTACACTTTCTTGAACACCTGTTGCCCCTTTACTTGTTAACTTAGGTGCAATTGCATTAATTTTTTCATTTACTCGGTAGATAATCTGACCTTTATGAACATCATTTGTAACTAAAGAGGTAAGATCATTTGAAAAACTACCTGGAATGGTTAACGTTGCATAGTATGTTCCCTCATCCAGTGCCTTTTCAGCTTCTTCTTCACTTACAAATTGCCATCCCATGAGATCATTTTTTTTCAATTCTTCAATAACTTGGTCTCCGATATTAACTGCTTCTCCATTTAGTATCGTTCCCTCATCATTATTTACCACTCCAATTTTAATTTGGCTTGTGGCTTCTTGAGAATATGGATCCCAAGAGGCTTTAATATTAAACCAAGCATAAAGTGATGGTAAAATACACAGTGCTAAAATGACAACGAAAGCAGCATAATTTGTGAAGATACGCTTTAAATCCTCAATATAAATTTTAAAAATATTTTTTAACATAACTTTTCTCTTCTTTCTACTCGTCTTTCTTTTCCTTCAAACAGTGTTCACAGACACCGTAAAATAATGTCTCTTTTAAATTTAAAGTAAAATGTTTCTTCCTAGCTAAAGAAACAACGGCAACATCTAATGCTTCACACTCCGTATCAAAAATAGTACCACACACACCACATTTTAAATGATATATATTTTGTTTAGAGCAAACTTGCTTAACATAGCGATAACAGGCCATCTTACTTTTTCCCTCGACATACTTTCGTATAACACCTTTTTCTATTAATATATTCAAATATCGATAAATCGTTGATTTTCCAATTTTATCGCCCTTCTTACTAAAGTGGTTCATGATATCCTCTGCCGTTATATGTCGATCAGAATTATTAGCGAGATACCCTAATATTTGACTTCTTTGCCTTGTTTTATATCCTTTTGTAAAATTCATTATACACCTCTCCAAAATAGAAATTGGGACTCAGTTTCAAATTCTACTATTCCAGATGTCGAATGTCAACGAAATTTGTAAATCCAGTTCCAAAAATACTAGAGTTTTGGCTTATTTTTAGGATGCCTTTCCTTGTTCTTTTAATACTTTTTCATTCTGATTTTTTTTACAATCATTTCTATTTGGTTGACAATTTATCATTTGGGCATTATAGGATGTTTTAAGATAAAAAATGACAATGAAGAGAAATAGTAAAGGTTTCATTTTAATCATAGAGAGTTTCCGTAGGGTGAGTGTAAATATTAAAACAATATGGAACACCTCTCTGAGCTAAACACCGAAAAAATCAGTTCGATTTTAGGTAGACTATTTTGAATCCCTTGCCCCCGTTATCGTGCTATAGCAAATTTTATTTGTCGTACTTGATGAGGTTGGCCTCGTGAGATACTAAAAACTCCCGTCCTCTAGTAAATGAGCTAGAGACGGGAGTTTTTTTATTGTTCTTTTATATGTTATGCGCGCCAAAAGAGCCTAAATGAAACCGTGCGCTTCCGCAACTAATAGGAAGAACAATGAATTTAAAATCTAAACTATATACGATTTCTTATCCTATGTGTCATCATACTCACAGTTTGCCAAAATCAAACTTCAGAGGACGTGGTTGTGATTGGTTATGATAATAACTTTGTTCCCATTGAATTTATAAATCAAAAAATAACTAGATTTGATATCCACTTGATTCACCCACTAAAACAACAGGGATTATGCCAATTCATTGTTTCTCATGATATGACTTTGGCAACTAGATTTTCGGATTCAATTCTCACATTAGAAGATAGTAATTTCAAAATAAAAAGCTTTGAGGTAGATTAAGCATTAGGAAATGATTTATAATAAAAAAGATAATAAAGAGGTGAAAAAAATGAAAAATATTGTCTACCCAGACTATAACAATAGTATTATGAATACCATTTCTACGATTTTAACTCATTATGGTATTGAATCTAACTACTCAACGATTGAAGACTTATCTAACTCCTTAAACAAACCTCATCAAAACGTTGTCTTAATGGTTTTTGATGGAATGGGAATTGATATGTTAAATCAAAATTTAAAAGCAGATGATTTTATAAACCAAAACATCATAAAAGAATTAACCTCTGTGTTTCCTTCTACGACAACAGCTGCAATGACGGCTTACTACAGTGGAAAATCACCAAATGAACACGGATGGCTTGGCTGGTCTTTATACTTTAAAGAATACGGACGTTTTATTGATACCTTCATTAATACGGATAGCTATAGTGGTGAAAAAATTGACGCTCCACATGCTGGTCACACTTGTATGCCGTATGAACATATTCTTGATAAAATTGAACAAACGACGAACCAACGCATTAAAACTTACATGATAGAACCTGCTTATATTGCGTATCAAGGTAAAAACACAAAAATAGGCGTTGAATCAGCAAAAGAAGTCTTTACAGAGTTAAAAAAACTTTGCGATGCACCTCATGATAAATTTATCTTTGTTTACTGGCCAGATCCAGATAAAACAATGCACTCAACAGGATGCTACTCAAACGAAACAAAAGAAAAAATAAAAGAAATTAATGATTTATTTAAACAAATCGTAGAAACAACATCTAATACCTTATTTATTGCATCAGCTGATCATGGATTAATTGATGTTGAACCGACCATTTATTTAAATGAATACGAAGAATTAGATGAGTGCTTTATCATGCCACCTTCAATTGAAAAACGTGCCGTTTCATTTTTCATTAAGCCTGAAATGAAGCAAGCATTTGAAGAGCGTTTTAACCGATTATTTGGAGAAGAATTCATCCTATTAAGCAAACAAGAAGTCCTGAATCAACAACTATTTGGACAAGGACTATCACACCGAAAAACAACTGATTTCCTCGGAGATTACCTTGCATGTGCAACCGGTAAAAAAGTACTTGGCTATTTAGCTATGACTACCAAACGATTCGACTTTGGAGCTACTCATGCCGGATTAACAAAAGAAGAAATGATGGTTCCTTTAATCATCATTGAATCATAAAAAAAGAGCCAATGGCTCTTTTTTTATGTCTTTATTTAACCTATATTGTTGAATTTTTAGAAGTAACGACAGTGCCTTTATAAAAGGAGTAATCGGTATAAAATGAAGATATCATCACCTATAATACTTATTCGAATGAATGATTTAAATTTCTGATTTTAATGGAAAACGTATTAAACTAATAGGAATTCGTCAAGCATTCATGACAGAAACTGAAAATTCAGAGATATGCTTCACTTCTAAATAGCAAATCCAACACCAGAGTCTTCTTTTTCATAATAAGCTCAATTTGACTTCAAATTTCCATCCCGTATTTATCTTATAATAAATCTGAGGCTTCTCCTGACTATCAAGGAAGAATCTTGCATCTTGATGCGATTGTGATTTTTCAAAGCGTTATTGTAGTTATGATTAGAAACATGAAATCAGATATCATGGCTACTCTATTTCTGAGTAAAATCAATCCGATTATATTTTATCCGTTTGACAGTTCATCCTCACTAATTATTGGGATGATCAATGTTGCTTTCTAAAACAATAAAAAGTAAAAGAATCCTTTCAATTTTTATTTTGTGATAGGCTCAAAACCATTCAAAAATAAGCCAAGATAATATACTATACTGTAACTGAATTACAAAATGAAAGGATGTTCTAAATCATGAATACAAATACTAGATGCTCAGGATGTAATCCTACGCCAATGACACCTGCTATGCCACCAATGGGGCCATACGAAACATGTTGCCAGGTGGTAGAACCAACTACAGTTTGCCCTTATCAACAACATCACTATCATCGTGTTGATCATATCAAACCAGTTGTGATTCGAAATATTCATCATCATCATACGCAACATAACTATGTAACTGCACCGAGTCAAACAACCGAAGCTTATTATTATGATGAATACCTTGCTACACCTCAACCTGTTGCAACTCCTATCATGCAACAACCATTCTTACAACAAAACCAAACGCAAGTCGTCCAACAAACCATTGCACCTACTCAAGTGGTACAACAATCAATTGTTCCCTATCCAACCCAAACAACCGGAACAATGTCTGCAGGGCAAGGAACAGTTACGTCTCAAAATTTTCCTTTAATGTAATATAAAATATAAAATGGGATTATAGTGTCAAACTCTATACTGGTTAATAGAATGTAGTGGTTCCTTTTAACCTTATAGAGTTTTTCGTTCAAAAAAAGCATGGCCTATTCGCCATGCTTTTTTAATTAGTCACCAATAATATCTAAGATATGGTTTTTAAGTGTATTTGAGTTTCCACCAAAAATAGCTTGAACTCCACCCTTAACTTCCATAACTCCAGCGGCTCCTAATGCTTTTAATTGTTCTTTGTCTACTTTAGCTGTATCTTTTACTTCAACACGTAAACGTGTAATACAAGCATCTAAGTTTTCGATATTTCCTTCTCCACCTAAAGCAGCTAATACTAATGGAGCTTTTTGCTTCCAAATATCTTCTCCTGCTGCAGCTGAAGATGACTGAGCTTCTACTTGACCTGTTTTTTCTTGGAAATCTTTTTTAGAGTATAATTTTACTTCTTCATTATCATCTTCACGACCAGGTGTTTTTAAATCAAACTTTTTGATTAAGAAGCTGAATACTAAATAGTATAATACGAAGTAAATCGCACCGATGATTAATACCCAATACCAATTTGTTGATACTCCCGCACCTGCAGGTAATAATCCAAATAATGTAAAGTCAATTAATCCTCCAGAGAACGTCATCCCGATGAATACATTTAACATTCCCATTAACATGAATGATAACCCAGCAAAAACAGCATGTACAACGAATAATACTGGAGCAACGAATAAGAATGTGAATTCAAGAGGTTCAGTAATACCAGTTAATAAAGATGTTAAAGCTGCGGCTCCTAATAAACCACCAACCACTTTACGTTTTTCTGGTTTTGCACATTTATACATAGCTAAAGCTGCACCCGGTAAACCAAACATCATGAATGGGAATTTCCCTGCCATGAAACGAGTTGTTCCATTTACAATCTCGTGCATTCCTTCTTTTCCTAATCCAACTAAGTCACCCATTGAACCTAATTGAACGAAGTAAGCAGTATTAGCACCTTGAACTGTCGTATGAACACCGTCAATTAATAAATTAGCTTCAACGAATGAACCATACCAGAATGGTGTATAGAATACATGGTGTAATCCAAATGGTACACACGCACGTTCAATTAATCCAAATAAGAATGTTCCGAAGTTTCCTGAGCTATTAACTAATTCAGCTAACGCTGCGATTCCACCTTGAACCACTGGCCAAGCAAATGCTAAGATAACCCCAACAATAGCCATAACTAATGATGTAATGATTGGAACGAAACGAGATCCAGCAAAGAATGAGAATACAGGATTAAATTCAATATTAAAGAATTTATTATGTAATGCTGATGTTACCATCCCTGTAATAATCCCACCGAAAACAGACATATTTAACGTGAAGATTCCAACATTAGTTGTCACATAAGTTCCATATTCACCAACATTATCTGGAGTTAAAACACCTAATTGTGTCATTCCTAAACTCAATAATGTTGAGATTACTTGGTTCATAACTAAGAATCCAAAAACTGCCGCTAATGCTGCTGTTGCTTTATCTTTTTTAGCAAGACCTGCTGCGACACCAACCGCAAATAAAATTGGTAAGTTACCAAAGACAATATCTCCAATATTTTTCATAATCGTTAACAATGCTGTAATGAAAGCAGAGTTATTAATTACATTTGCAATTGATTGATAAATTGCAGGTGCATCTTTCATTCCTGCAATTCCTAAGAATGCTCCACCAATTCCAAGTAAAATTCCTGCAATCGGTAAGGCTGCAATTGGAAGCATTAATGCTTTACCTGTACGCTGTAAGTACTTGAACATACCTAATTCCTCCTTGTATTTATTTTAGAGATGATTATTTGACTTATTATCCCTAAATAAAATTTTTCACAATCTTCACATTCAGAGTATATCGTATTTCTCACTAAAATTATACCCTTTTTCTTCAATCGGTAACCGGTTACAGGTGTTTTTTTCACATATTTTAGACTTTTTTTTAACATGTTTGTCGTTTTACAGCCTAAAAAACATGTTTGATTTAACTTTACTAGTATTCCTTCTTTTTTGAATTTTATTCCTCTTTTCTCTTTAAAACAGAAAATTATTTTTTAAAATCAAAAAAAAGTCTAAAGAACTAGTCTTTAGGCTTTCGATTTTGATTCAATTGGTGCCAAGCGACTAACGGGTGAGTATATCTCGCTTTTCTACTCATTCTTTTCCCATATTGTATGGCAGACTTCGGACAGTAATTTACACAAGCAAGGCATTGTGTACACTCACTGTTTTTCCAGATAGGTTTCTTTGAAACCGTTATACATCGAATTGGGCAAACTTTTTCACATATTTTACATGAAATACAATCGTCAGTTGCAAAAAAACGATGGGTACTTCTTGCAAAACGGTTAAACAAATTCCCTACTACGTACGTCGTTATATATGAGAATGGCCCTTTTTCAACTTGATAAATGCCAGTCGCCCGTCTGGTCAGATTTTGATTAATCTTTTCTAACTCAAGCTCTACCTTTTTTAACTTTCTTTGCACCTCATCGCGCGCATCAATGTTTCCATATCTTAAATCATTATTCGGCATGACAAGTGAGTAGGCATTAGACAAAGTCCACTTCCTTTGATGAATCATTTTTTTAAAAACGGCTAATGTTTCTCCAATATTCTCACCACATGTTGCAATCATGGTAATGGGGTGATTGTAATAATTTTCAAATTCAATTTGTTTAATAAAATCGATGACCTGTTGTGGTGGCCGCCACGCATAGATAGGGAAAACAAAAACAATGTTTTCATTTTCTTTTATCAAATAGGGTACTGTTAAATCGACTTGAATCATAGGCACTAATTCCTCTTGTTGTCTAGTTGCTATGACCTGAGCTACGGCCTGTGAATTTCCTGTTCCACTAAAATAAAAAATCATTTTCGTTACCTCCTTTCTTTAACTTCTCACCGATTCCATAAAAAATCAACATCATGATGTCGGATGACAATGATTACATAAATTTCATAAAATTTGTTCAAACTTCTAACTAGAGGTGATTTTTATGATGATACTAAAAAAACAACCTAAATCATTACTGGATGAATATCATGATTTAGAAGCTAAAATAGGTCAAACAAAAAAAATCCTTACTCATCTCAATTATCTCAAACACTCGTCACTCCCAAAAAAACAAGCATCATTTAGAGAACGAATGATAAAAGAACAATGCAACATATACGAAGCTGAGGTTTCCTATTTACTTGAACTCAAAAAATCTCTAAAAGATTACGAAAGGTGAAAGATTGCAACCTAACTAAACGTCACTTTAAAAGAGTAGTAGCATTGACTTTAAGTTCCACTTTATTGGATGACAATGAAAACTAACGTGTAAAAATCCATGTTTGATCAGTGGATAATGTTGGATTAAACTGATATCCTCCTTGATTAAAACCTTTTAATTCCTCTGCTTTCTTTAATTGATTTTCTAAAATATAACGTACCATTTCACCTCTAGCTCTTTTTGCATACATCCCGACTACTTTATAGGTCTCTCCCTTTTGTTCCTTAAATTCAATATTAACCACTGAATATTGCGTTTCGATTTGCTTTAAATCGAGTGCTTTACTATATTCTTTAGAGGCTAAGTTAATAAGTACCTGCTCTCCTTCTACTTGATTTAAAGCTTCTAACATATATTCTGTTAACGCAGGTTTCCAAAAAGCATATAAATCTTTGCCCTCTGAATTTGCTAGCTTCGTTCCCATCTCTAAACGATAGGGATTAATGTAATCGTTAGGACGTATAATCCCATATAATCCTGATAAAATTCTTAAATGATCTTGTGCAAACAAAATTCCTTCCTTTGATAACGTCAACGAATCTAATCCTTTATAAGCCTCACCATCAAAAGCATGTAATCCTAATAGCGCTTCGCCTTGAACTTCATAAAACTGTTTGAATCTCATTTCATTAACTGCACCTAATGCCTCTGACATCTTCATCAACGCACAAAGCTCACTTCTCGTATACCCTTGCAGATGTTCAATTAATTCTTTTGTTTTTAATTCAAATGGTAACTGTTTAGATAACTCGAAGCGCTTCACGCCTTCTTCCTTAAATGTTTTGGCAGGTGATAAAATCAGTAACATCTAAAATCCTTCCTTTAACTGAATAAATTAAACATTTTTAGACAACAATCATAACACAAGTCATGTTCAATTTGTCTTAATCATCTTATCATATTTCTTTACAATCGTAGGTATTTATCGCATAATTATTTTCAAGACATGACATCTTATTGCATAAAAGGAAGTGGAGAAATGGAACCGATTATTTTAACAGAAGGGATGCAAGCACCTAATTTTACGCTTGCAGGATCAGATGGAAACCAACATACTTTAAGTGATTATCGTGGTCGAAAAGTGGTATTATATTTTTATCCTCGTGACAATACACCTGCTTGTACGAACCAAGCAAAAGCCTTTCGTGATGCCATTGAATCTTTTCATGCGCAAGACATTGTCATATTAGGTATTAGTCGCGATACCGTGGCTAGTCATGAAAAATTTGTGACTAAACATGACCTTCCCTTCATCTTATTATCAGACACGGATGAAACAGTTTGTCACCTATATGATGTCTTAAAAGAAAAAATATGTATGGAAAAAAAGCCATTGGGATTGAACGTTCAACTTTCTTAATTGATGAAGAAGGCTTTATCACTAAGATTTATCGAAAAGTAAAAGTGGCTGGACACATTGAGGATGTTCTTGAAAACTGTACACTATAAAAA
>NZ_AEXQ01000110.1:0-7426 GCF_000191865.1 Turicibacter sp. HGF1 | reverse complement strand
GTTATAGGAATTGAAATTAGGATAAAACTAATAAAAAGAATGAATTTGAGTTGAGGTTATTTATGAAGAAAATGTCGTTATATCAAGCCACCATTATTGTTTTGTCTTTTGTTGTCATCATTATGACGCTGTTACAATTAACTCTCTCATTAACGCCTCAAATTGATGCGCTTTTTAATACATTAGATGTTTTAATTTGGCTATTTTTTTTCGTTGATTATCTGGTGAGACTTGGAGTCAGTAAAGATAAGAAACAGTTTTTTTTATCTCATAAGATAGATTTAATTGTCATCATTCCCTTTTTCTCCATTTATCGCTTATTTCGGCTCGCTCGAGTGGCAGAATTATTACCTTTGTTAAGATTTACAAAGGTGGTAAAGGTCACAGTCATGTTAACGACAGCTTTTAAACAAATCAGTCAATTTTTTAAAACGAATAATCTTCATTATGTGTCCTTAGCCACTCTTGTCATTGTATTGTTAGGCGCTGGTGGGATCTCACTCGTTGAAGGATTTTCATTTAAAGATTCATTATGGTGGAGCATTGTTACGTTAACGACGGTGGGATATGGTGATATCGTACCTAAAACGGGAATCGGACGTCTCATTGCTTCTGTTGTCATGTTAACTGGGATTGGCTTTTTAGGAGCTTTAACGGGGACGATTTCAACCTATTTTTTAAATAAAAGCCATGATGTCTATCGTCCTAAAATTGTAGATGAGATGATTGAAAAATTGAATCATTTTGATGAATTGAGCTTTGAGGAATTTCAACAAATTATTTCTGTCTTAACCCTTATAAAAAAAGGTCAGGAGGAAATACAAGAAGAACGTGTGAAAGTTATTGAGAAAAAAGAGGAAGAGTAACCTAAGGTGTGATATGATAGTAGACTGTAAAGGAGAGAGAAAATGAATCAACCTAAAATCATTAATATTCAGGAAAGACTTCGCTTATATACGCCGGATAAATCAGAGTGGGATCACGCACTGCCTTGGTATCAAAATGAGAAAGTGATGTATTTATCAGAAGGAATTAGCAATCGAGTTTATGGGCTAGATGAAATTTATAATATGTATGAATTTTTAAGCACTAGAGGAGAACTTTATTTCATTCAAGTTCGTGAAAATCAGGATTGGGTCTCGATTGGAGATGTCACGTTGTGGGAAGAGAATCTACCTATTGCCATCGGTGTTGAGGCATATTGGCAACAAGGAATTGGAAAGCAGGTGATTAAAACCCTATTAAAGCGCGCTAAAGAGAAAGGGATGCAAAAAATATCTGTGCCTGCCATTTTTCACTATAATACGAGTTCACAACGGCTTTTTGAGTCGCTAGGGTTTAAAAAAGTTGGAGAAAATTCAACTGAAAAGTCATATGAAAAAATCATTAGGTAATCTTAGGAATCTTAATTGACACTCAAACATACATTTTCTATAATAAGATTATTAATTAGATAATTAACTAATTATTGGGGGATGGTATAATGGTTAGTACATCATCATTCATCATGATGGGGATAACGTGTTTTGTTTGTTTTATAGTACCACTTGTTTTAATTTGGTGGCTAAGAAAGAGATATCAAGCTTCTATTACAAGTTTTTTAACCGGAATGATTGCATTTGTCGTTGCAGTTCAGGTGATTGAAGCACCGATCAATTATTATTTCTTAGTCGTAAATGGAAACACGTCAAGTTGGTTAACTCAGCCTGTTATTTATAGTTTATATGGGGGATTAATGGCTGGTATTTTTGAGGAAACAGCTCGTTATCTTTGTTTTAGGTTTTGTTTAAAAAAACAAACAAGACTTCAAGATAGTTTGAGCTATGGCGTTGGCCATGGCGGAATAGAAGCGATGCTAATTGTCGGGACAACGTATATTAGTAATATCGTTATCTCTTTGTTTATTAATCATGGATTAATTGAAAATTTGGGGTTTAGTACAGCACTTGAGCAATCCATAACCGAACAATTAACGATGGTGTCGCCCATTATATTTGGGGTGGCAGGCTATGAACGTTTGATGACGCTCATCATCCAAATTGGATTATCGGTTCTTGTGTTTAAAGCCGTTCGTGAACGTAAAATCAAGTATTATCTTTTCGCTATTTTATTACATGCCTCGTTAGATTTGCCAGCGGCGCTTTATCAACTTGGAAAAGTTAATTTAATTGCAACCGAAGGACTCGTCACGCTCTTTGCCATTGGATTCTTAGTGTTTATTTTCAGACAAATAAAGCGATATAAAGAAGATTTATCTATTCCTGAGGATCAAGAATTACAAAAGTATCAAAAAGCTGGGTATTAGTAACATAAGGAGGTAAGTTAGTGAATAAGGTTTTTCAAGCACTCGCGGATCCCACTCGTCGTACGATTTTAAAAAAATTGAACAAGGGTGAGATGACAGCGGGGCAAATTGCAGAATGTTTTGACATGAGTAAGCCTTCTATTACTCATCACTTAAACATCTTAAAAAATGCGGATTTAGTACAAAGTGAAAAAAGAGGGCAATTCGTTGTCTATACGTTAAATACAACCGTGGTTCAAGATGTGATTGGGTGGTTTTATGAGTTTATGTATCGAGGAGGGAATCATGAAAATTAATAAATTTTTAGTCAGTGTGATAGGATTGACACTCGTCGCAACACTCATCGCTTATCCTGTTTTACCACAGCAAATTCCAACGCACTGGAACATCAATGGTGATGTGGATGGTTACAGCCCTAGATGGATGGCTATTGTTCTAGCTTGTCTTCCTGCTTTCATGTATGGGTTATTTTGGCTTATGCCAAAAATTGATCCAAAGCAAAAATCTTTTTCTAAATTTACAAAAGCATATGAACGTGTGATGTTAATCTTAATCTTATTTATGGTTGTCTTACAAATCATGACTTTTCTTGTTGCTTTAGGAGTTGAACTGCCCATTGATTTGATTGTTAAGATTGGAATTTCGATTTTATTTATTGTCATGGGGAATTATTTAGGACAAGTGAAACCGAATTATACGTTTGGCATTCGTACGCCATGGACTTTAGCAAGTGATGAGGTTTGGACTAAAACGCATCGTATGAGTTCTTATTTAATCGTTGTGAGTGGCGTTTTAATGCTTTTCTGTGCTTTTGTATCAGGTATAGTAGGAATGAGCTTATATCTGGCTTGTATTTTTATTCCAATCATTTTTTCAATGGGATACTCATATTATCTATATCATTGTCAATCGAATAAAAAAGATGGAATTTCTTAAGAAATTCCATCTTTTTTTTACAAGTTTTCCGTTGAAGTTATGCTATTTTTAGATTGAATAAAATCCAAAATTTATGACATAATAAGGTACATGATTAATGACAAAAAGGTGGGGAATGGATTGGATATATATACAGTTTTAGATTACTTTTCGACTTATGGTTTATATTTTTTATTTATCATTGTGTTTCTCGAGTATATGAATTTACCTGGACTACCAGCTGGAATTATTATGCCTGCCGCTGGGATTTTAATTGCAAGCAGTGACATGAACTTCATGACCGCCTTAATTGTTTCGATTATGGCGGGCTTATTAGGAAGCTATGTCTTATATTTTATTGGTTATTTTTTAGGGAAACCCATTTTAGATAAATTTTATCAAAAGTTTGTCAATTTACAACCGTCTATTGATAAGGCGATAGGGTATACGGATCGCCATGGAAATAAAGGGGTATTTATTGCCAGGCTTATTCCTGTTGCTAGAACATTGATTTCATTAACAGTGGGAACGCTTCGAATGAACTTCGTCTCATTTAGTCTTTATTCAATAGCAGGGATTGCCATATGGAATATTGTGTTTATCTATGCAGGCTATGCATTTGGTTATTTATTTTTAAAATAATAATAAAGGGGGATTTTTTTAGTTGGAGGATGCAATATGATCGCGTTTCTTTTAATTATAATCAGACTAATTAATCTCTTTTTAATTGGGAATTTAATATTTTATAAACGAAAAGAACCTTCTTTATTATTGGCTTGGATACTCGTTTTAGTTTTTATTCCGGTCATTGGGTTTATTTTTTATCTACTTTTTGAAAGAACACCAAAAGTGTCAAAGAAAGTGAATCTAGTTGATACCATTGAAGAAAATGTGAGTGATTTACATTATGAATCAAACGTTGATGAACCTATCAGGTCCATTATGCGGTATAATCGTCAATTTAATCAAGCGAAGTTAACACGATATAATGATTTGACGTTTTATTCTGAAGGGGAATCAAAGTATAAGCAACTGTATTTAGATATCAGTCAAGCCACGACATCTATTCATTTTCTATATTTTATTATTCGTCAAGATGAACTCGGAACTGAATTTGTCAATTTATTAGCAAAAAAGGCACACGAAGGGGTAGAAGTACGCGTTATTTATGATGGGGCGGGATGCTTTGGAACACCGATGCATTTTTTTGATCCAATTATTCGAGCAGGCGGAAAGGTCTATAATTTTCACCCTGCTAAAATACGTTTAGTTGGATTAAATTATAATTATCGTAATCATCGTAAAATTGTGGTGATTGATGGTAAAATAGGTTATATGGGAGGAATGAATATTGGAAAAGAATATATGTCTTTAGATCCGAAATATTCTCCTTGGCGAGATGCTCATTTGCGAATCATAGGTGAATCCGTTCGTTTTTTACAGCTCCGTTTTTTACGTGATTATTTCATGGTTTGTGATGATGTTGAAGAAGAAAATCAGATTAAAACAAAATTCAAGAATTATTTCTCATCTCATAGGGGTGAGAAAGAGTGTGAAATGCAAATTGTGAGTGATGGACCCGATACGAGTACGGATGATATTAAATCAGGGATGGTAAAAATGATTCAAACAGCCATGAAGTCGATTCAAATTCAAACCCCTTATTTTATACCGGATAATTTATTTCTCGAGACGTTAAAAATGGCTGCTTATTCAGGCGTTAAGGTAGAGGTGATGATTCCAACGATTGCGGATCATCACTACGTTTATCGAACGACTACTTCATTTATTAAAGAGTTACGGGAAGCAGGAATTACCGTCTATTTATATAAAGGGTTTTTACATTCAAAAATTATGACAGTTGATGGCAAAGTTAGTTGTATTGGTTCAACTAATATGGATCAAAGAAGTTTTAAAATTAATTATGAAATTAGTGCTTTTGTTTATAATGAAACGTTTACAGAGCAGTTAAATCATCAATTTAATAAAGATTTGGAGAATTGTTTAATAGTGGATGACTCATACGAATTAAATAAGCGATGGTGGGTAAGAATGGAAGAAAGTATTTATCGCGTCATCTCGATGATTTTATAAAGGACAGGGAAAGGGTGTGTGAAAGACTTATGATGCTGTTAGCCTTACTACTGTTTGGGATAGGATTTTTATATTTCGAATTAGAAACGTTAAAAGTAAGTACGTTCTATCTTAAAACAGAGAAACTCAAGCATAAAATAAAAATTGTTCACTTATCCGATTTGCATTCTAAAGAATTCGGAGTTAATAATGAGCGACTGATTAAAAAAGTCCGGGAACTTAAACCGGATTTAATTGTGACAACAGGGGATATGATTAGTTCAACAGATCATAATGGGGATGCCTTTTTATCAGTTGCAGCGGCATTAAGTGATCAAATTCCAATGTATTATATCGAAGGAAATCATGAATTAACAGCACGCTATGATACGCTCAATCTAGAAAATGGGTGGTATGAGACTTATTTAAATGATTTAAGAGCATTGGGAGTGCATGTCTTGAAAAATGACACGAATCTGATTCAACTACAAGATGTAAAGTTACATATTCAAGGATTAACCGTTCCATTGGCTCATTATTGTGCCGTCCCAGAAAAAATTTCAGCAATTGATGATATTCATCCTATTAAAAAGGTTTCTGATGTGCTAGAGCCCACATCACCGCATCATTATAATATTCTACTTGCGCATAACCCATTTTTAATTCCGATCTATCTTGAACATGAAGTTGATTTAATTTGTTGCGGACATGTTCATGGAGGCGCTGTAAGACTACCTTTTATCGGAGGGATTCTATCCCCTGAACGCAAATTGTTTCCTAAATATAGTGGGGGACATTATCGATTTAATTCGTCAAATCTGATTGTAAGTCGAGGGTTAGGAAGACTTCGTTTGTTTAATCGACCAGATGTGGTGATGATTGAGATCAATCCTGAATAAGTCGAGAGAATATAAATGAGAAAAGTGAAACTTTGCCCTTATTTCTGATAGACATGGAAATATGCCTTCTCTTAAGGTCGTCTTGCATGATATTGAACAAAAACCCATTTTTTGTTTGGTGATATGATTGGAAAAGGGTCACAATCAAAGGAAGTGGTTGATCTCTATTTAAAAAAGTGCCAAGTTATTGCAAAAGGAAATTGGGAAGATTTTATTTTGGTAATACCGACATGCATTCGGTGGGAGACGATTAGAAATATTGAGAACGCTTCGAGAAGTTACTGGATTTGACTTAAGCGGACGGTATATTCGTTTATTTCATGCTAATCCTCGTGAGTTATAGTGCGGTATTCAGGGTGATTATTTACAATATTTACGCGACGAAAGAGTGTTATTTAATGTCAGAAGTGTTGGAAATTCTTTCGATTTAATCCCAATGGCCGCCTATGTTATCTTAGAGGGAATTTTAAATTCCCAACAAGAAGCAGACTTTTCTATTCAGTTTTATTGACTTAAATACGATATTGAATCGGCAATTGAGCTAGCAAATGAGTCAAAATACCAGATAAAGAAGTTAATATTCATGAACTTAAAACCGGTTTATATGGACGATAAAAGCAGAGTGATTCTGCTTTTTTTTGTTGTCTGTTTTTTAATTTCTAAATATTATCTGATAAAGAAGAAGTTGGCACACAATAATCGACAAAAAATGCTCAAACTAATTTTGTCGGTTGTGTAAGAATTATTTGAAGAAGGTGTTTTTTTGTGAAAAAAGTAATCTCAATTTTTACAGCCTGTATGCTTGTTGGCCTAGGTGGCATAAATGGACAAGCTGCTGAAAAAAATGATGACGTCATTTCAGTATCACAGCAATTAACAGAAGATCAAAAGGCTGAAATGGCTAAACATGAACAAAAATTTAAAGAAGCTCAAGCAAAATTTGATGCGTTAACTGCAGATCAGAAAAAAGAAATCTACGACTTATTTGATAAAGTGAATGTGGCTAAAGTCAAGTTATTAGATAAATACGTTGAATATGGAATTATTTCAAAAGATGAAGCACAAGCTATGCAAAAATATATGGCTGAATTTTCAGAAAAAGCTCGTAATGAACAAATGTTTATTGGGGTAGCTGGGCCTCGAGGACCAAAAGCCCCTAAACCAGAATCTGAGACAAAAGAAGAATCTAAAACTTCTAAAACACAAAACGCTTCAACTGAAAAAGGCGAAGTAG
>NZ_AEXQ01000111.1:0-36334 GCF_000191865.1 Turicibacter sp. HGF1 | reverse complement strand
ATTATAGAACCTAAAGAATCAAAAGATTCTGGGTAAAAAGCTAGGAGAGATTCTAGTTGATCAAAAGATTATAACAGAACTTGATATTATTGAGGCAGTTGAAGAACAAACAGGGATTCAGCAAGTCAATTTAAATAATATTGATTTTGATAAACATGCGATTAAGGCTATTTCTCAAAATTTGTGTGAGAAATACGGATTAGTTCCATTTGAAATGGATGTTCATAAAATTAAAGTTGCCATGGCTGACCCATTAAATATTTTTGCGATTGATGATATCTCAATTGCAACAGCCCTTGAAGTTGAAGTTTACATTGCCCCAAAAAGTGATATTTTTAAATTTATTAAGATTATTTATACGAGTGAAGAAGTTTCTAAAGCAGCAGAAGCTTTAACAAAGGAATCATTACAAACTCGTTTAATGACAACCAATATTGAAGATTTAGAAGATGTGAAAAATGCACCTGTTGTTAAAATGGTTGATTTCTTATTTAGAAACTCAATTGAAATGCGTGCTTCAGATATTCACATTGAACCTTTTGAACATGAGATTCGTATTCGTTATCGTATTGATGGTGATTTACGTCTAGTTAATACACTAGGAATTGAATCATTAGCACCACTTGTTGCACGTATTAAAATTTTAGCAGGCCTCAATATTGCTGAAAAACGTGTGCCTCAAGATGGTCGTATTATGATGCGAATTGGAGAGTATGATGTTGATTTACGTGTTTCGATTTTACCCGTTGTAAGTGGGGAGAAAATTGTAATTCGTATTTTAAATCGTTCATCATACCAGTTTGGTCGAGAACGTCTAGGACTTAGTGGCGAAAATATCGAGAAACTTGACCGTATTTTATCGAATCCACACGGTATCATACTTGTAACAGGTCCAACAGGAAGTGGAAAATCAACGACTCTATATACGATTTTAGAAGATTTAAATACAGATAAGGTAAATATTGTCACGGTTGAAGACCCAGTCGAGTATACGTTAAATGGTGTAAATCAGGTTAATGTGAATACAAAAGCTGGTTTAACGTTTGCTAGTGGTCTTCGAAGTATTTTACGTCAGGATCCTGATATTGTCATGATTGGTGAAATTCGTGATGAAGAAACAGCGAAAATTGCAACACGTGCTGCGATTACAGGCCACTTAGTTTTAAGTACGCTTCATACAAATGATGCCCCAACAACGATTAATCGTTTAGTTGATATGGGAGTTGAATCTTACTTAGTAGCATCTTCGATTACAGGGGTTATCGCACAACGTCTTGTTAAGAAAATTTGTCCGCATTGTAAGGAAGCCTATGAAGCTTCAGTACACGAAAAGAACTTCTTATGCGAAGATCCATTAAAACCACTGACTTTATATAAGGGAGTGGGATGTGGTCATTGTCAACAGACTGGCTATATTGGTCGTACAGGAATTTACGAGATTATGGAGATTACGAAGGCACATCGAGAAGCGATTGCTCAAAACAAAGATGCAACGGTACTGAGAGAAATTTCACTTCAGCATCATATGAAATTACTTGCTGATGAATGTAAGATATTAGTCATGGATGGTATCACAACGCTTGAAGAGTTGGCGGATGTGGCAGTCTTTGAACGTTAGGGGGAGAGTATGTGGCGAAGTTTAAGTATCGCGCGTTAACTTCTACGAATGAAAAGGTAGAGGGTGTGTATGAAGCGAAGTCGAAGGATGAAGTATTAGCGATTATTTCGTCAAATGGCTATTACCCTTTAATGATTGAGGAAGTCATCGAAAGTACAAATATTAATTTGGGTCTTAAAAAGAAAGTTAAGCTCAAGGATATTGCGGTATTTTGCCGTCAGTTTTATACGATGGTTGATGCCGGGGTTCAGATTGATAACTGTTTAGATATTTTGTCAACACAGTTAACGCATCCTGAACTTAAAAAAGCTTTAACACAGGTTCATGAAGATGTGCAGCGCGGAGAGTCATTGTATGAATCGATGTCAAAGCATGAAGAGGAGTTTCCAGAATTGCTGCTAAAGATGATTCAATCGGGAGAGGTCAGCGGGAATTTGGATACGATTTTGCTACGTATGTCTGTGTACTATGAAAAAGAAAATAAGATGAACGCTAAAGTTAAAAATGCAATGATTTATCCATCGATTCTAGCAATTGTGGCAGCAGGAGCTGTGACAGTTATCTTAACATTCGTCATGCCCACATTCATTGAAATGTTTAATGAAATGGGAGTGGAACTTCCTTGGTTAACGAAAGCACTTCTTTGGACGAGTGATTTTATGACATCCAATGCTTTAGTGCTCATTGTCAGTTTATTTGCCATCATCTTCGTATATCGAATGTATTCACGTACGGATCATGGGAAATACACAATGAGTCAATTAAAATTGGCATTGCCTATTGTGAAACCATTAAATCAAAAAATTATTGTTTCAAGGTTTACTAGAACGTTATCAACACTGCTTTCGAGTGGGATGCCATTAGCGCAATCTATTCAAATTGTCTCGGAGGTTGTTCAAAATACAGTTGCAGAACAAGTTCTTTTAACAGTTCGAGATGAACTTGTTAAAGGGGAGGGACTAAGTGGTCCGATGAAAGATGCTGGAATTTTTCCACCGATGTTATCTTCTATGATTCATATCGGGGAAGAAACAGGCGCATTAGATGAAATACTAAATAAAACAGCCGATTTTTATGACGATGAGTTAGAGGCACAAATTCAAGCAACAACTGCTTTAATTGAACCATTACTTATTGTAGTCATGGGGATCATTATCGGGGCTATTGTTTTAGCTATTATGATTCCAATGTTTGAGATGTACACTCAAATGTAAATGATTCAGGCCAATCCCTAAAGATGACATGCACACTTTGGGTTGGAATATAAAAAGTAGAGATTATGGGAGGAAAAAACTATGAACAAACGTAACAAAAAACGCGGATTCACGTTAATTGAGTTAATTATCGTAATCGCAATCATCGCCATTTTAGCAGCAATCGCTGTACCAGCATTCGGACAAATTCGTCAAAAAGCAAATGTATCTGCAGATTTAGGAAATGCTCGTTCAATTTATTCAGTAGTAACGGCGGGAATTGCTGATGAATCAATTATTGTTCCAGAGGCTGAAACGTGGTACCCATTAAATGAAGTTGGTGCAGGAACTACTATTGGTAATGGAAAAGTTAATTTAGTTGATAATGGATTAAATGGATTAGCAGATCCTAAAACATATCAAGGTACTACATTCTTCGTTCAAATTAATTATAAAGGTAATATTAAAATTGCTGCAGCAACAACTCAACCAAGTGATGCTTCACCAACATTTGCCCCTACAGGAACTTCAAAATATATTGAAGTTTATCCGAATCCACAAGGTAGATATGCAGATTCGAATAGTAACTAATGATATAAGAAAGTGTAAAGCTTCGGCTTTACACTTTCTTATATCAAGATCAAGTTTATATAAAAACCGATAAGTTTTGTGACTTTCAAAATTTTTAGCGGTTCTATAGTTATACCTTAGTATCAAAAGGGTTTAAATACTAAGGCTGATTTTAAAATGATAGATTACATTTTAGTTTTTATTCGGAAATCGATAAACGTATTTGAGTCGCTATGAAGACTTTTTATAGGAGCGTTAAACGTTTTTGCAATGTGAAAAACTTAATGTTACTTATATATATATATATATATAGAAATATGGGGTGAGAGATTATGTCTGAGAAAAAGAAGTTTGATTTTAAAGAGTTAGCGCAGATGGATATTAAGGATTTATTTAAGAAGAAGGCGCCAGCTAAAGTTAAAGAAAAGAAGTCTAAGCCAATGTTAAAACCTGTTGTTTCATTTGACTTTGGATCAGAGAGCATTAAGGTGGTCGAAGGTCGTTATATTCGTGAACAGTTACAGGTGACGAATTGTTTTTCAGTTGAAACGCCACTAGGTGCGATTGAAGACGGGCGTATTGTAAATGTTAGTTTATTAGTGACGGCTTTATCTAAAGCATTAAATGATCATGGTGTGAAAGCTAAGGATGCGATTGGTTGTTTAAATTCAACTCAAATTATTAATCGTGAGTTATTAATTCCAGTGGTTGCGCCAGATGAGATGGAAACCGTTGTTCGTTATGAGATTCAACAGTTCTTACCGATTAATTTGTCTGATTATTTAATTCAATATGTGATTTTAGGTGAAGTGGAAGTCATGGGGGAGAAGCGTTTAAAGTTAAATGTTATTACATTCCCTGAAAAAATGGCGAGAAGCTATTATGATTTATTAAAAGAATTAGGATTTAAACCTTATGCGTTAGATGTGAGTTATAACGCGATTAGTAAGTTAGCGACTTATAGCGATTTATTAGAACAAGTTACGACAGCAGAAGGTACGGTTGCTTTTGTTGATATGGGAGCCCAATCAATTGATTTAAATATTTTTACGGATGAAAATATTCAATTTACTCGTTTAATTAAATCTGGTGGCGCAATCATCGATGAAAAATTAAATCAATTACCGGATATGTCAATAAAATCAGCGGTATCTTTAAAGCAAGAAGCTGATTTAAGAGAAATTGGAAGTAGTAATCTCGTACAGCGTGCCATCACTCTATCAATTGATGAAATGTTATATGAGCATGAGCGAGTGTTACAGTTTTATCGCAATAAAGCAGTAGGAAATACGATTGATCATGTTTATCTATTAGGTGGTTTATCGCACTTAAAGGGCTTAGAAAATTATATGGAAAATCGTTTGAATACGCCAGTTTCAAAACTTAAAGATATTAGTTTAACGGATGTTAATCAAGCGTTAACTCCGGATGTTTTAGGAGATTATGCGAATGCACTTGGTGCAATGATTCGCTTTTAGGGGGTGTGGTATGAGACGAGATATTAACTTTTTTAGTACCTATCAAAATGAGCGACATAAACAGAAAAATCAAAATATTTACAGTTATGTTTTAGTGGGAGTCGTTGGTTTGTTTGTAATTGGAACATTTACCTATAATCAAGTTCAAATTTCAAACATTAATCACCAAATTGATGAATTAGAAAGCAAACTTTTAGATCCTGCCATTCGAGAACAAATTAAAGAATCAGACCTTGCCTTTAAGTTATCAGAAGTACTGGGGCAGTATGATAATGGATTAACCTCACTGTTAACCAGTATTGAATCACGTGATTTAATCACGACTCAGAAGCTAGATTTAATTAGTTCGACGATTCCATCTGAAGTTCAGTTTGGAAGTTTGAGTATTACGAATACGAATATTACAATCTCAGCTACCTCGACATCACGCACGGCGATTGCAGAGGTTCAACATAATTTAAAACAATTAGATTTTATTGCGGATGTGTATATCGGTTCAATTGGTGGCACGGATACGTATAGCTTTAGTTTAAATTGTACGTTAAAGGATGTGAACTAAGATGAAGATTAGTCAAAGAGAAAAGTATTTATTAATGGTGGTCGGGTGTGTCTTAGTTGTTGTTCTTTATTATCAATTTGTGTTAACACCTCAAAAAGAGAAAGTTTCAACGCTTGAGGGACAATTAATGGAAGTTCAAGCACGCTATGATCAAGTCATGTCAAATATCGCAACCTTGCCACAACGACAGGAAAAAATTAAGGGGCTAACAGCTAGTATTAGCGAGCGGACATCAGCCTATTATCCGACGCTCATTCAGGAAAAAATTATTTTAGAGTTAGACGAAATAATTGAAAAGACAGGAATTAAGGCAACATTTTCGTTTTCAACGATTAGTGCGCAAACAGTACAAGGACTGACGGCGGGCGAGTATGTGAAGCCACAGAGTTCATTAGAACCATTGGTGGACGAGATTAAAGGATTGCAATCAGGTAATCAACAAGATTCTTCAACCGAGGCAGATCAAGATGCATCTAACGAATCTAACGTAGGAACGTCGTCTGCTAGTGCGGAAGTTTTAACGGTTTCGATGACGTTTAATGGAAGTTATGAGGTAGTTAAAACGTTTATTGATACGATTCAGAATTGGAAATACAATTTAGTGATTACGAATTTATCGTTGAGTCCACAAAGTGAGACGGAGGTAGCGGGAAGCTTTAATTTAGAATTCTACGGGGTACCGAAGTTACAAAATCAAGACCAAGCATATTTGGATTGGACGTTAAATAATACGTATGGTAAAGAGATGCCGTTTTCAACGGGTGTAGCAAATGGTGCTTATAATACGATGATCGAAGAGTTATTATCTTCTGGTGTAAAGATTTATGATTTTATGATGGTTGTTCGCTCATCAGTTTCTGATCTACCGGCAGTTACGATTGGAAAGGCATTGGATGAATCAAGGGAATCTTATTTATTCGCTGACCAAAATGAGATAGAACCAGTAGTTATTACATTAAGTCAAAAAGAGGGGGTATATTATTACCGCTATGAAACATCGGAAGGAAGTTATCCAACGACAACTGATGTCATCGAGTTTATCCCATCAAATGGAACGATTGATTTTCAAATTATAAGTGAACCACGACAAGCAGCTAGTGATTTGTCAGGTGTATCATTAAAAGTGATTAATCATACAGATTTAGTTGTTAATATTGAAGTACAAGATGATGATTCAATTAATCCACGTATATCTGTTTTAAGTGAAGGATTTACTGTTAATGTCACAAAGAAGTAGGTGATTATGATGGAAAATAAAAAATCATATTTACATAAAAATCCAGGGCTTACGCTAATTGAAGTTATCATTAGTGTAGCCCTTTTGGCGATTTTATCAGTGCCTATTTTTACGATGGTAAATACGAATGTTAAGTTGAGTCAAAAAACAGAATTGAGACAACAAGCAACGATTATAGGCCAAAGAATTCTTGAGTATTTAGGTTCAATCAAAGATGTAACACTTGGCGATAATGATGTTCTTTCTTCTCTTGGTGTCGATATAGCATTTGAGAAACCTATAGACTCTGATGAAGTTATTGGAAATGGAATCACTTCAGATAAATTTAAAGTTGCTATTCAGATGAAAAATATTATTCAAAATGTGACTGATGAAACTCCATCATTGACAGTGAATGATTTAATGAAAAATCCACTGTTTGTTATTACGGAACAATCCAATTATTTAAATATTAATGGAGAATTAATGGCGGATGACCTAAGTTTAATGATTGAACATAATGTGGTTAGGATTTGTGATCAAAATTTGAAATGTGTAGAGAAACCAATTATGAATAATCAAGTTACAATTTATGTACAAGGTAAAATCGCAAATTCATATAAAATTTTAGTTGAAAATCAATTAAGTACGACTATGACGATATATGCGCAATATGATGCAAACCAAAATAAAAATATTAATTTAGTGACAACAGATGGTCAGGTTGATATTAGTTATTTAATTAAACAGAAAGATATTGGTTTAGAAAGTGATGAAAGTTTCGTTGGACAATTGGGCGATTTATATGAAATTAGTGTTTCAATAACTAGCGCTGAGGTAGAGGGGAATTTATTCAAGGGGGATACAGTAAGTCAATTAAATATATGTGAAATAGGTCAGGGGGGATATTAGGTGAAAAAAAAGAAGGGCTCAACATTATTAATGGTGACTATTTTTACGGGACTGGTGATTAGTGTTGCAGCAGTATCGATGGCCGTTGTGGCTAATGATTATAAAATGAAGGTAACAGAGAGTAAAAAGGTTGCTAATTTATATGGGGCAGAATCAGGACTTAATATGGCTTATAACGTCTTAGTGAAGGTGTTTGATTATGCAGTTGAGGTAGCGAATGATACTGTTGTGACTAGTTTTGATAAAAATCTTGAGTTAGAGGAATCACAAGATAAGATAAATGAAGTGTTTCAAACTTCTTTTTTAGAAGTTTTCGATCATGCAGATTATACATATGGAGAGAAATCAGGTACTTTGTTACAGTTAGCTTTGGATAATCAAGTTTATCCAACGTTTACTAATGATGGAATTACTTATAAACCTTTTGATTTTTCAGAAGGAGAAAACTTAGATATTGAGGTTGAAATGCAACATGATGATAAGAAGATGACCTTTACATTTGTTTCAGATTTTGAATCAAATGATTCGCAGATGCAAAGTAACAATCGTAAAGTGAGTGTGAAATATAGTATTTATATTCCAACTTATCAAGGAGCAATTAAACAAAATAGAACAGAAGTCATGATTAAAAATTATCCTGTTTTTGCTGATAGTGTGATGAATATTGATCAGAATGCTTTTTTAACTGGTGTAGTGAACATTGATGGAAATATGCGAGTTAAAGGAAATGATATCTCTACTACAGATCGTGTTTATATGAAGTATGCAAATGGTATTTCATTAAGTCAGGGAGCTTTAACAGTTGTAAATGGTAATGTGATTACGAATGAAACATTATCTCTTAATATGAATGCTAATGCTACGATTAATGGAAATGTTTATGCGCGTAATGTCTACTTAGGAAAGTTAGAAGCTGTTGAGGTTGCAGATACGAATGCACATTTAAGTGTGAGTGATAGTGTTTTACTAGATAATGACTTAGCAATTAACGTACAGGATAATCTAAACGGAACACTCTCGACTGTCAAATTAAATAATTTGTATGGATTAAATGATAAAAATATTTATGATTCAACAGGAGATCAAGTGAGAGAATCAAGTAGTTTAATTATCAATAGTGAAGGTGCAAAAGTAGAAGTGGTGAATGAAACTTATTTATCAGGTGTGGCTTATATTGATACAGATGGTAAACCCTATCAGACGGGGGAATCAGTTGCTATTAAAGGAAATTATTTAGTTTATACTGAAATCTTACCTGGTTATGAGGACCGTGTTCAGTTAAGGTATTATAATCCCTTGTTATTAATCGAGAGTATAGACGGTGATAGTTCATTAGGAGCTAAAGCTAATTATTTTGTGACAGTCAATTCTTCGGATGGAACATTAGAGTTAAGCGATGGTGGGGTTTCGTTAAATCGAGATAAAACTTACACTGTAGGGGCTTCAATTAGTACTGGTAATCAGGTTCAAGGAAGTACGATTACAATCGAGAAGCAAAAAGAAATGATTAACCATAAAAAAAGCTATGCTTCTCAAGTTTTTAATATGGGAATGAGCGCAACTGAAACTGATTATATAAATGGCGTCGTTAAGAAATCAGTTATTAATCAAATTGATTTTTCGGCTGAGGCATTTACAAAAGATGATACAACATTTAATCATAGGTATGGAAATGTGGTTTTAAATAGTGATGAGGATGTTGTAATTATTGTAGAGGGTACAGAGAACGGGAATCAAATCAATTATGTCAATAAATCTGGTGATGTTATTAAAAGTATGAAGGATATAGATGAGGCTTTTATTGTGACTAAAGGAGATGTGATCTTGTCAGGTGATGTTTCGCTGACTGGGAATATCATTTCTGCAGGTAATTTAAGAGTTTCGAATAATAATCAAAATACTGGAAGTATTAATCTTAAGCTTGATAAACAGGTGACGCAACATATCATAGCTGCTAATTATAAGGAATTAAAATCAATTTTTAAAGAGGATTTAATCCAATACGATACTACAAAAGTGGAGATAGTGGATGGAGTTATGTTAGATGAATTAGAAACGAAATATTTTGCTGAAGATTATATTAGAATGGGTCGTTGGCAACTACTGAAATAGTGGTGATTAAAGTGAAGCAATACAAAAAAACAAGAGGTTTAACGTTAATTGAAGTTATTATCGCAATGGCGATTATGATGATTGTTGGAGGCGTAATAACAACGATGACGGTAAGTAATAATAAGATTTTGTCTAAAGTCGATATGAAATCTGAATTACAGTTAGAGGGACAATTGATTCAGACGCAGTTAAATAGTGTTGCTTTTGAATCTAATGGGGTTAAGGAAGTTGTGTTCAAAGGAGATACGGATGAGATTGAATCTTTAACTTTGTATGATGTAAGTTACGATTACCAATTCGTATTAGATGATCATACTGTAATTTATAGAAAAATCCAGGGTGAGAATGTATTAGTGGAAAAGCAACTGTCTTCACATGTTTCAAAAATTGTAGTGATTGGAGAAGAAGATTTAGAAAAATCTTCTTACATGGAGTTTAATATTACACTTGAAATGAAGCGTGGTGGGCAAGTGGTGGATTATCAGATTGATAATTATATTGTGTTTAGAAATTTTAAAAGGTAAGGGAGGGAGCAAGAGATGGAGAAGTTTAAGAAACTAAAAGTTAGATTAGGATTATTTTTAATTATTTTTCTAGGTTTAGGGATTGTTACAACTATTACTTCATATGCAACTGATGATGTTAACCAAGAACAGAATATTGAGGTAGGGCCTATTGTTAATGAAGAATCTACAGAAGGTGATGAAGGGCAGAAAGACGATAGTTATGAAGATTTGTTAGACGAAAGTGTGAGAACTTCTGAATCTAATAAATTAGAAACAGTCATCCAAACTAATTTAAACCAATCATTATTTGTAACTTCGGCTTCTAATGTTAAGCCACAAATAGATTTTACTTATTTGGGGATTACGCCGATTAATCCAATGCAAGGACAAGAGTTTACAGTGAGATATAAGTTAACTCCTAATCCATTCCAACACAATATTTCAAAACCAAAGGAAATTGTATTAGTATTAGATGGTTCAGGAAGTATGTCAGGAACTAAGTTAACTAATTTAAAGAATGCTGCTAAAGATTTTATTGATCGTTTAAAAGGCGTGGATAATTTAAAAGTTGCGATTGTGGTTTTTTCAAGTAATGCAACGATAAATCCAATTAGTGTGAGCGGAACAACTAAAATAAAATCAACTGATAAAAGTAGTGAATCATCTATTCCAAATTATAAAACATTACAAAATGAATATTTCTTAGATATTAATGATAGTAGATTGATTACTATGATTAATAATATAGATGCTCAAGGTGGAACGAATACTGGAGATGGTTTGAGAAAAGCTGAATATTTACTGAGTCAGAAAGGTGATTCAGTAGCAAATAAAACAATCATTTTGATGTCAGATGGACTACCGACATACTATTCTGGAAGTACTGAGAGTGGAGTTAATTACTACAAAGAAATTAAGGATGATGTTGTTGGAATTTTTCTAAAAAAAATAGTAAATATACATATAGTATTCCTTATTTAAGAGGACAGGGAAATGACAGCTCATCGTCAAATGTCAATACTTCAACCAATTATGCTATAGAAATAGGGAATATTATTAGCAATAATAATTATAATATTTTTTCTATAGGTTACGGACTAGGAGCTAGCAATTCAACAGCCAATAAAAAACTCCAAGAAATTCATGCTTCAATGGGAGGTGCTGTGACAGGTGATAATAGCACATTCTTTGCTTCTGATGAAGGAGCAATTGATGCCGTATTTGAAAAAATTGCTGAACAATTAATCAAGAGCTATTCTTTTAATGATGCACAATTAAATTTGCAGTTAGCTGATTCAGTTACTTTACTAGAAGAAACGACTGTGGTTAATGGGATTAAAATTGATCCAATTGTTTATGAACTGGGAGATAATAACTGGTATCATGCTCCAGCGCAAATAATTGAGTTTAAAATAAAGGTGGATGTAGTAGGGGATATAGAGGTATTTACCCCGGGTACAGATATAACCTATACTGATATTTATGGAAATAAACAATCTGTTTTAATCCCAAGTCCGACGATTACTATCGCACCTTTTGATGTCGATATATCTAATAAGCTTCAACTTGATTTTCAGTCCTTATCAAATGGATACTTAATTGGAGATACAGCCATAGCTCGTGTAACACCTATTCGACCTAATGTTACTAATATTGACTTTAATAAGTTGAACTTTACAGTTAGTTCGATTCCAAGTAATTTCCAATTAGTTGGAGGGAATTCAACGCTTAATTTTGGTACGGTTACTGAAACGACAAGCTTAGACTATAATTTCATTATTAATGATGACTCAGAGATTACATATGAAAATTTGAAACAATATAAATTGGATGGTTCATATAACTATGAGATTAAACAGGGAAATAGCAGTAAAAATGAAATTGGAAGTGATTCAACTACAGTCACAGTAAAAAGAGGACAGATTAGAGTAAAAGTTATTGATGAATCAGGAAATAATATTTCTCAGTTATCCACAGTATCTATGAAAGACTCTAATTATCAAGGTGTTTATCAGGATGGATATATTGTTTTTGATACGATTCCCTCTGGAAATTATGAATTAGTAGTGCAACAACTACCAGAAGGACTGCAAATTTCTGAAGATAAACGTAATGCAAAAGTTATGATTAACTTTGATCGTAATATTGCTGAATATACATTCCAAGTACAGGGAAGTTATGAGGAGAAAGCATATCCGGAGATTTTAGCACATTTAACATCTGATGATTTTATTACTACCTCTAGAGGTCAAGAAATCGAATTAACCTACACCATTGATCCACAACCATTTGATGCTGAATACACTGATTCAATTTTAGAAAATAAGAATGTTGATGAAATTGTAATTTTATTAGATGCTTCAAGCACAATGTATACATTTGGAATATGGTCAAATATAAAGCAAAATATTTTAGATGAAATCGTTAACAATGATGACTTAAAATCAAAAAAGTTAGCTATTATTCCATTTGGTAATAATGATATTATTCTTCCGACATGGCCACTGATAGATTATATTGATTTATTTAGTTTAGAGGTTGAAGAGGAGAAACAGGTATTAAATACACTGTTAAATAATCTTCATCAAATTAGTAGTGAATCAATTCGAACTATTGATACTGCTTTACAAGAAGCAAATGCTTTATTGTCTAATTCGTCGAGTAATAAAGGTAAAGCAATTATAATCATTTCGAACGATTATATCACTTGCGATGAGAGTATCCGAAGTGATATTAAAAATAATAATTATGAAATTGTTTCTTTAAAATTAGGGCAGCAAGGAGCAGGGGGAACATTAAAAGAGGTTCATGACTCTCTAGGTGGAAAAAATACACATTACTTTGAAGTTGATCCCATGCCAGGTGAGGGAGTAGGAAAAAAAGATATTAAATCTGAGTTAGAACTGATTAGAAATACTTTATTTCAGAGTCAGCAACACTCATTATCTTTGGATATAACATCTATTTTTCCAAAATTGAACTTTGATTTTGGAAAAGCTATTACGCCAATAAGTAATTTATTTCCTATAGAAGAAACAACTTATCAAGTAGATGTGCCTGAAGTAAGGTATTTTCCAACTAAGCAGAATGCAGATGGTACCTATAAATATGAGGCATCTTCATTTGATATTAGTTTTAAGATAAAAGTTGATACAGATGAATTAGGTGAAATTACTTTTGCTAATAAAGACGATGTTGAGTTTACAAATCTAATGTATACGGATTTCAATAGTAAAGAAGTTAAGAAACTAATCGATACTCCAATTATTGAAGTTATTGATAATCTGGAAGTTGTGTATGATAATAATTCGATTAATATTTTAGAGATTCAACCAGCAGATAGTTTTACGTTAACAGGTATTTCTGTACTTAACAAAATTAAGACGGGAACTGAAAGTTTTGAAATGACTGTGGATAATGCTAAGTATCCTGTCACAATTACTCGCATGTCAATGCCTGAATTTATAGGGAAATCTGAAAAAATTGATGGAAAATATGATGTCATTGTACTTGGACGTTATAATGATTCGAGCATCACGTCTTCAACCGATGAGCTAAATCAGTACCGATATCGAGATTATTACTATGACCGTGGTAATAATAATGAAGAAAATGATATTACAATGCGAAAGGCTAATGAATTGATTGATTTTATGAGTAAGAATCAATTAGTCTATATCGATTCAAATATTATTAATCATAATCAAAATTCAAATTATGATTATATAGATACTAATATTTATAAGGTGTTTTCAAATGTTAACAATACATCACAGAAAAACGTAAGGAAGACTTTGACGACATCTAAGGTAGGAAATGCAAACACAGTAACATTGGAAATGATTATTAGAGATTATATTTCTTTAGATACAAAAGAAAAAGGATTTGATTTAACTGTTATCGATCCGGTTCCTAATGATATTACGACAACTGATTCGAATTCTGTTGATGGAAAGGCGTCAAATAGAAATCGATATTTGGATTTAACGATTCAAAATGCTGATAATTCACGAGAAAATGTCACATTAAAATTATATTTAGATTTAAATGGTGATGGATTATATAGTGAAGATGAGCTTGCAGTGACAAGAACGCAGCTTTCATTACCTTTAGAAAACTATAAACTTGATTTTTCTGTTCATCCTGATTTTATTGGGTTGTTAGAATGGAAGTTAGAAGTTGTTCGTGAAGATGTCAATCAAACGAAAACATATTTAACGGGAAGTAATTTCTTTCATCGATTGACCGAAGAGAAGAAGTTAATTAATGTTTTACAAATTACTAATCAAAGTAATTATGCCTCGGTTAATTCAGAAGGTGGTAATAACTACTCAGTTCTAAATTTAAAAACAAATGAGAAGTTTAATAATTTATTAAAAACACCTGCTTTAAAGGATTATAAGATAACAATTGATATTGTTTATTATGGAGATTATATTAATTATTTAAAAGCAGATGATTCTCGATTATCCGAAGAACAATATAAAATGAAACAATTAAATGGGTATTATGATATGGTGATTGTAGGGTTTCAGGATTCTTATGGAAATGGAACTTTTACACAGAGTGACTCGAAATTGCTCGTAGATAAAATGACTAGCTTTGTACAGACAGGACAAGGAATTATGTTAACCCATGATACAATTGACTGGAATCAGGGAACAATGTTTAACACATTCCGCGTTTATGCTGGTCAATCTAGGTATCCTACTTATATAAATGGTCAGTTAGTTACTAATTTAGATGGAACTGATGCCATTTATGAAAATAATATTCGTGGAAATAATTCAAATGGTATGGTTCCCTGGCAACGTGGATTAAGTTTTAATGCCTCAATGGCAACCTCTGTTTATGAAACAAATAGTGCTTTAATAACGCAATATCCATATAAATTAACTGGCGACGATCAACTTTTAGAAATAAGAAGAACACATAGTCAATACTATCAATTGAATCTTGAAGATGAAGAGGTTATTCCTTGGTATACGATGTGGACAAATAGAACAACTGGAAATCAAGGAAGTGGTAGTGGAAACTTAATGGCAACCCAAGTTAATCCATATGATGTTAGAAATAATTATTATACTTATTCAAAAGGTAATATTACGTTCTCGGGAACAGGCGAACAAACCCGAGAATATATTCACTATCCTGATTCAGAATTAAAACTATTTATTAATACGATTATTAAAGCTGAACGAGGGGCGAATCATCGTCCAACTGTTGAAGTGCAGAATCTAGAAAATAATCAACAGATTGCAAGAGCTCAGAGTAAAATTGAATTTAATGTTATTCCACGTGATATCGATTTAGATTTAATGAATGTTACCGTTGAGGTGAAAGCGTGTAGAAATAACAAATGTGATATTTCTTTGGGTGATGAGTTACTATTTGAAGATAGAAAAGATAATGAAAGCTTTAAAGTAACATTAGATAAAAATACTCTTTCAGGTTATGGGAAGATAGCAGATAGTAATTACACCCAATTACAGGTGAAGGTTTATGCTATCGATGATCGAGGAGCAAAATCAGAAGAGGTTCTCAGAACACTAGATCTTGTTGACAGTGATTTATTAAATGTTAGTTTATCTACCGCTAATGAAACTACTACATTCTTAGTGGGTGATGTTGTAGAGTTATTAGCAACTTTTGAAAAAGAACAATCTTATCAAGAGAACTATATAGACTTAAGTTATACATTAAAATCACTCCCAACCTATTTAATGCTTAATGGAAATTTGACTCAAAATATAGGTAACTTAACTTCACCTTCAATGTCTGCTAGTTATCATTTAAAAATTGGGTCGAGTAATCAGTTTTTAGTTACTGATCCAACTCGCGTAACAATTAGTGGAGATAGCCGCTATTGTATTAATACTTGTAGTCAACCAATTGAAGGAACACAGTCACTAGATTTATCTATTAAAAAAGGGCAAATTCGCATTAAATTAATTTCAGAGGAGTTTAATAGCGTTCTACAGCAGACCATGATTAATGTGCGTAGTCAAGGTGGAATGGAATATAGTATCACTCCAAATAGTGCAGGTGAATTTATTTTAGATAATGTTCCAACAGGAACGTATACACTAACAGTAAATGTTCCAGAAGCCTTACAAGATTTTGATGTGATTCAAAAGAATGGCGATAGCTTGCAGATAGTTGATTTAACTCAAGGTGTTACGTTTGATATTAATTATGACAATAATATCTTTGAAGCCAATTATGAATTTTTTGAACCACAAACGGATATACTTCATGGACTATATGGAGGGGTAAATTCAGATAAAACAGCTGTTGATATTATTGAGTCTTTAGGAGAATCAATACAGACGTTTGTAGGACAGACGAATGTTAATTTTGCTGGAATTTTCACCTATAAATCTCCATTACAAGAAGTAATTTTAGACGTAGATTCAGACTTTAATATTGCACTAAAAGATATTAAAGTTTATCAGGTCGTTGAAGAAGAGAGTGGAATTAAACTGTCTTTAGTCGATGGGGTTGGAATTCACTTGTCTTCACAAAACAAAATGGATAAGATTCGTTTTACTTTAGCAACAAAAGTTCCAACAAACTCAAAAGTCTTGATTTTATATCAGGCACTAACTCCAGATATGAAAGATCATATATTTATAAATAATTTATCAGTAGGGGCTCAAAGTCAAGCTGTTGAAATTAAAACAATTAAACAAGTAGATGAGAATGAAATTTCTAATCTTCCAAATTTATTCTAATTAAAAAGCTACACAATATGTGTAGCTTTTTATTACAAAAATACAATTCAAATAGTTTTATATTTAGTAATTAAGGGAGAAAGTATATGCAATCAATTAATGAGATTTTAACGGAGGCGATTACGCTTAAAGCCTCAGATATTCATATTACAGTAGGGGTACCAGTGATGATTCGTTTAAGGGGAGAATTACGCCCCTTAAATGATGACGTCTTAGCACCGTCAATTGTGACAGCATTAGTACATGAAATTATTCCGCAAGATCATTTTGAAAGCTTTCAAGAAAATTATCAGCTCGATTTTTCTCATAGTATTCCGGGGGTTTCACGTTTTCGTGTAAATGCTTATTATCAACGTGGCCAAATGGCACTGGATATTCGACCGATTCCAAATAAAATTCCTACATTTGAAGAACTTGAGTTACCTCCTATTTTAAAAGCTTTTATGGATAAACCACGCGGGCTTGTGTTAGTAACTGGTCCTACAGGTTCAGGTAAATCAACCACGTTAGCTGCCATGATTAATTATGTGAATCAAAACGCCCATAAGCATATTATTACGCTTGAAGATCCGATTGAGTTTCAGCATAAACATAATAAATGTGTGATTAATCAAAGGGAAATTGGATCAGACGTGAAGGATTTTAATTCTGCATTACGTGTTGCCCTTCGCCAGGATCCAGATATTATTTTAGTAGGGGAGATGCGCGATTTAGAAACTATACAAATTGCTTTAACAGCAGCTGAAACAGGCCATTTAGTGATTGGAACGCTACATACTTCATCAGCCGCTTCAACGATTGAACGTATTATTGATGTTTTCCCAGCAGAGAAGCAAACTCAAATTCGTATGCAGTTAGCTGGAAGTCTAGTTGGGGTAGTAGCGCAGCGTCTATTTAAGCGTCAAGATAGTGATGGTCGTAAAGCTGTGTGTGAGATTATGGTCAATACTCCTGCTATCGCAAATTTAATCCGTCAAGAAAAAGTTTATCAAATTCCAAGTGTCATCCAAACGAGTAAAGAGATGGGGATGCAAACAATGGAAATGGCAATTAAAGAACAGATGATGTATGGGGTCATTGGAATGGAAGATGCAAAAGCATATTTAGAATAAAAAGAAGTGGTAGAGAAATAGCGTATAGTATGATGAAAGGAGGTTTTCGTTTGTTTTACTTATTACTTTTATTTTTGGGAGCTGCTCTTGGGTCCTTTTACCACGTCGTGGGTTACCGGATGCCAATCGGAGAAAACTGGGTGAGCGACCGTTCGAGATGTCCGGGGTGTGGACATCAACTGACAGCTATTGAATTAATCCCGATTCTCTCATATATCATTCAGGGTGGAAAATGTCGTGAATGTAAAATGCACATTAAGCCGATTTATTTATTATCAGAAATCGTAGCGGGACTTCTATTTGTGTTCCCGGTTTGGTTTTATGGTTTTGAAGGATTTGAAACAGGACATATTTTTGTTGCGTGGGCCTTTCTCTCAATGCTAATCATCATCACCGTGTCAGACATTTATTATCAATTGATTCTTGATAAGGTGTTGCTGTTTTGGGGAGCTATCATCGTTTTTTTATATGTGCTTTATCCACAACTCGACTTGATGAGTGCTTTGGTAAGTGCAGTCGTTGGTTTTTTGACACTTTACGTCATTGGATTACTCGGACAACTTTTATTTAAGAAAGAGGCACTAGGTGGTGGAGACATCAAACTTTATGCTGTCGTTGGTTTTGTTCTTGGGATAGCACCAACCTTTTTATCTATTTTTATCGCGTCAGTTATTGCTTTAAGTTATATTTTATTATTTATGAAAGATAAAGCAAAAGTCATTGGGTTCGGGCCATTTATTGCAATGGCCTCGTATATTTGTTTGTTTTATGGGTAGTCGTTATTAGATTGGTATTTTAATTTATTTTAGAAAAGGAAAGTCATTTGACTTTCTTTTTTGAATTGGATAAAATAGGTTTTTGTTTTATAGCAGGAGGTTTAGAGAATGAATTTTCTAACAAAAAGATTGAATGTAGGGTTATTAGTATTTTTAGTTGCAGCTGTTGGATTGAGTTGCTTTGGATTATTTATGAATGACTTGCCAAAGGGACATGATTTATCGTTTCATTTAGCGAGAATTGAATCGTTATCTGAAGGGATCCGATTTGGAGAGTTACCGGTTCGAATTTATCCACATTATTTTAAAGGGTACGGATATGCAAATGGTCTTATGTATCCCGATTTATTTTTATATCCCGCTGCCTTTCTTTGTTTAACAGGGATAGGTGTCATTTGGGCATATAAAGGCTTGATTTTAGTGTGTACAATTTTGACTGCTATTTTTATGTATCGTACGCTAATAAAGATTACCCGTCAGGAGTGGGCATCAAGACTTGGGATGCTTCTTTATACGGTATCGTTATACCGAGTTGTTGATGTTTGGACAAGAGCAGCACTGGGAGAAGTGCTAGCGTTTATGTTTATTCCATTTGTTTTACTAGGAATTTACTATATCTTTTTTGATGATGACCGACAATGGTATGAGTTAACGATTGGATTTACAGGAATTTTCTTATCTCATTTACTGAGCGGAGCTATGTGGTCATCTGTTATGGTTGTGATTTGTATTGTGTTTATTCCAAAGATGATTAAAGAACCTAGACGATTATGGAATTTAATTAAAGCAACAGGAATGACGATTTTGTTAGTTAGTTTTTTCCTATTTCCAATGTTTGAACAGTTAATGGACCAAAAACTTAAAATGTCTGAAGATATTGCGTATTATTTAGGTGATTCTGTTTTACCATTAAAGGCTATTTTTTTAGATTCAAAAATTGAAGGTCATCCTAATGAGTGGTTTCCTGGTGGAATTGGATTTTCAGTAATGGGGATTATTGCGATAGGTTTGGCAGCACAGATTCAAGAAATTCCTAAAAAATTATCAGTTGTTGCCTGGGGAAGTGTCATCATTAGTCTTGTTGTATTAGTGATGATGAGTGATATTTTCCCATGGTATGAAGTTTTAAAGTATGCTAAAGTCTTTGAAAGTCTTCAGTTTGTGTGGCGATTATTAATGATAGCAACGTCATTATTAGTTTTAGCTTTTGCTATTTTTTATTCATATTCAACGAGCTATGCTAAAGTGTTAGGGATTTTAACGGTAATCCTTAGTGTCATAGTTGGGGTAGAAGCGCAAATTGAAACGTTGAGATATATGACGAAAGTAGATTCAAGTCTTTTAGTTCGCGAGGAGATATCAGAGTATGCAGTTAATGATCGTGATTATCCGGTTGGAAATTCTGAATATGTCCCTTTAAAAACTAATATTATCAATATGTATGGACTTGAAAATCGATATCGTGTAAATCAAGAAATTGAATACAAAACAAAACAAGAGGGGACAACGATCACCATTGAATTCGAAGGGCAGACTCAACCAGACTTACAAGTTGAAGTGCCGCTACTTTATTACAAGGGTTATGGTGCTAAACTAGAGGGTCGATCACTTGAAGTGATATCAGGTAGCAATGGAGCTGTTAGTTTTGTTATTCCAGAAGTTGTAGGAAATGGAATAGTTGTGGTTTCCTATGAAGGAACAACATTACAACATATAACGCTTGGTATTAGTATTATTAGTTTCATTGCTTTTATTTTAATTGTAGGCCGTTCCAAACTTAAAAAAATATAAATCAAAGGGGTCTCCTAAGGGAGATCTCTTTATTTTATTATTAGAGAAGGGAAGTCGAAAGACTTTCCTTTTTCCGTATATAATGTTCAAAAAGTGGAAATATAAGGAGGAATGTTTTTTTAGGAGGCTTGTTTTTTCATGAAGAAATTCAATATAGGTTTGTGGATTTTTTTATTGCTCGCCATTTGTTTAAGTTGTTTTGGATTACTTAACGAAACGATTCCCGGCGGGCATGATTTAATTTTTCATTTATCACGAATCGAAGCTATCTCAAAAGGATTACAATTTGGTGAATTTCCGGTGCGAATTTATCCAGATTACTTTTATGGTTATGGTTACGCAAATGGAATCATGTATCCCGATTTGTTTTTATATCCCGCTGCTTTATTGTGTTTAGTCGGTGTTGATGTTATTTTAGCTTATAAAATCATGATTTTAGTTTATACTGCACTGACTGCCATATTTATATATCGTGCTTTAATTAAAATCACGCATCACGAGTGGGCATCACGACTTGGAATGCTGCTTTATACCGTGTCTTTATATCGCATTGTGGATGTGTGGACACGAGCTGCACTCGGTGAAGTTTTAGCGTTTATGTTTATTCCGTTTATCCTTCTTGGAATTTACTATATCTTTTTTGATGATGAGAGAAAATGGTATGAGCTAACTATTGGATTTAGTGGTGTTTTTTTATCGCATTTACTGAGTGGTTCGATGTGGTGTGAAGTTATGGTGGCGATTTGTTTATTCTCGATTATTAAATTATTTAGACATCGAAAGCGATTATGGAGCTTGATTAAAGCGACTATGATGTCCATCTTATTGGTTAGTTATTGTTTGTTTCCAATGTTTGAGCTGTTAATGAATCAAAAATTTAGGGTATCTGACAACTCAAATTATGATTTGAATTGGTTATTTTCATTAAAGGATGTGTTTTTAACGTATTCGATTAGTGGATCTCCTGATGATTGGTTTCCAGGTGGAGTAGGGATTTCTATTATTGGGATTGTCTTACTCGGCATGTTAGCACAACGTCAAGAAGCCACTCAAAGGCAAAAAAATGTAGCCTGGATAGGAGTTATCATTAGTTTTATGGTATTAATCATGACAAGTCATTTGTTTCCGTGGCATTTTGTTTTGAAATATATCCCGATTTTTGCTCGTCTTCAGTTTCCATGGCGATTATTAATGATTGCGACGTCTTTTTTAACGTTGGCTTTTGCCTTGTTTTACTCGTTATCAAGTCAAATTGGAAAGATTCTAGGTATCATTATTGTAGCGTGGAGTGTGTGGCTTGGGGTTCAAGCTGAGTATGAAACGATTAATTATTATGATCCAATTCTAGTGGATCCTTTAGCGAGAACCGATACCTCATCAAATTCGATTACAGATCGCCATTATACGGTTGGAAATGGGGAGTATATTCCTCTTGAGACAGATAATGATTTGATGATCGAACGTGAGAATCAGTACTTTGTTAATCAGGATATTGATTATGTTGCGAATCAAGTGGGGACGACGATTACGATTAAATTTAGTGGACAAACACAGCCTGATTTAGAGATTAAGGTCCCATTACTTTATTACAAAGGATATGGGGCGAAATTGAATGACGAATCTTTAGAGGTTGGGAGTGGAGACAATGGAGTCGTTCGTGTCATTGTTCGAGATATTGTAGGCGAAGGGATGATTGTGGTTTCATACGAAGGAACGATCCTACAAAAGGTCACTTTGGTTGTGAGTATTTGTAGCCTAATTGGTTTTATAGGCATTATTTTATTTTCAAAATCTAGAAAAAGACATTCTTTTTAATGAAAGAATGTCTTTTTAATGGATGAAATAGTTTGGTGAATGTTTTACCCAAATAGATGGACTGCCAATCTTTAATAAAGTCTTTTTATCACATACTACTTGTAAAGGGTAGTTAGGTAAAGCGAGGTTTTGAATGATGTTATTCTCATCTACAATCTTTTTATTTGCATTTTTGCCCTTCGTTTGGATCGGGTATTTTTTATTAAAACCATTTCGCCGAGTTAGTAATGTCTTTTTATTAATTGTTAGTCTTTTATTCTATGCTTTTGGAGAGCCTATTTTTGTTTGGTTGATGATCACTTCCATCGTCGTTAATTATTTTTTAGGCTTGTGGTCGGAGAAGGTAGAGCACGGATCTAAAGCAGGTAAGTGGCTCATGTTTTGGATGCTTTTATATAACATCGGTATTTTATTTGTCTTTAAGTACTTAGGACCAACGATGATGTTCATTAATACGCAAGGAAATTATCAGTTACCGATTCCTGATTTTTTATTACCGATTGGAATTTCATTTTTTACGTTTCAAAGTATTTCTTATGTTGTGGATATTTATCGGAAAAATGCTAAGGCCCAGCATAATATTTTAAATGTTGGGTTGTATATTTCATTCTTTCCACAGCTCATAGCAGGACCTATTGTTCGTTATAATACCATTGCTTGGGAAATCGAAAATCGTCGAGAAAATTGGAATGATTTCAGTACGGGAATGAACCGATTTGTGATTGGATTAGCAAAAAAAGTATTGTTATCTAATACGATTGCAATTGTGGCCGATCGTGCGTTTTTACAGGTTAATGATGGATTGTCATTGGTGTTTGCATGGGTAGGTGCTATAGCTTATGGACTTCAGATTTACTATGACTTTAGTGGTTATTCGGATATGGTAATTGGACTCGGGTTGATGCTTGGCTTTCATTTTGATGAGAACTTTAACTTTCCATATATCGCACAATCTGTTTCTGAATTTTGGCGTCGTTGGCATATCTCCCTCGGTCAATGGTTTAGAGATTATGTCTATTTCCCACTCGGAGGTTCCCGTGTTGGTAACCCGGATATATTGATTCGTAATTTATTTGTGGTTTGGTTATTAACTGGTATTTGGCATGGAGCAAAGGAGACCTTTATTGTATGGGGACTTTGGTTTTTTATTTTTATTTTAATTGAGAAGCTATTTCCTTTCACGAAGTGGATGCGAAAAAAAGGTCGAGTTTGGCCAAGAGTTTATACGCTATTGGTCGTATTGTTTGGGTGGGTTTTATTTCGATCGAATAGTATGACCGACGCTTTTTCATACTTTGGTTCCATGCTTAATCCATTAAAATCTCACTTCTTGATTTCACAGGATTTAATGTATCTAAAAGAGTATGGGCTTTTTTTAATGGCGGGATTAATTTTTGCGGTTCCACTAAAACCTATTAAGGGAATGAAGTGGATCTCTCCCATTGCAATGTGGTTATTGTTCATGATTAGTGTTACTTATTTAGTTAAGGGAACGTATAATCCATTTATTTATTTTAATTTTTAGGAGGTGAATAGGATGAAGGTAAAGTCAGTGACGACTAGTGTATTGATGGTTTCAATTTTAGGGATGAGTGCACTCAATATCTTTCATCTGATTCAGACACCGAAGGAGGTTGAACTCGATAATCCTACACAACTTGAAACTTACTTTAATGAGAATTTTATTGGGAAGATTCAGTTTGTAGATTTTTATGGAGTGATTCAAAAATGGATGGGAAAAAATGAGGTAGATAATTTTGATGTGATCCGAGATGAACAGGGAAAATTACATTTTTCCTATTTTTCAAAAGGACCTAATGATATGAGTGAGATTAATCAAGAAATGAAAAATTTTAAAAATTATTTGGATTTGTATGCTGTGGATGTAGCATTTATTATGCCACCGGATAAAGTTATTAAGGGTTATACGACCTTTAGTAAAGGATTACCTTATAACTATGCAAATGAGGGGGCAGATGAATTTTTAAGAAAGTTGTCTGAAGATAAGATTGATTACCTCGATTTACGAGAGGATATTTTGCAAAGTGGAATCGAACCGTCTGATTTATTTTTTGATACTGATCACCACTGGACACCAAGGACTGCCTTTTGGGGATTTACACAGGTTGTCTCATTTTTGAATGAGCGATATGGTTTGGTGTTAGATGAAGGTTATACGGACTTAAATCAGTATGAACAGATTAGTTATCCTCAATCATTTCTGGGTTCTTTAGGAAAACGAACCGGTTATGGTTATGCAGGAATGGATGATTTTATAGTCATTAAGCCAATGTTTGAAACGAATTTAACTTATACTTGGGATGGGAATACGGTAACAGCTACATTTGATGAAACCGTTCTTCAAACCCATTGGTTATCTGAGGATCTAGGGATAGAGGCCGACCATTATATGGTTTATTTAGGTGGAAATTATGGAGAAGTAAGGATTAAAAATAATTTATATGAGAATGGTCCTAAAATTTTAATGATTAAAGATTCCTTTATGTTACCATTGGCTGCTTTTTTATCCACAACGGTTGGTGAAATGAAACTCATTGACTTACGTTATTATGAAGGTGGCTCACTGTATGAATTAGTTCCGATGTATCAGCCAGATATTGTTTTAGTTTCAGTCAGTCCTTCAAATTTAGTTCCTGAATTTTTTAACTTTTCGAAAGGAGAGTAACGATGGAAACAAAAAAAATAAGAAGCCATCGAAAGTGGCTGTTATTTTATGTTTTATTTTCAACAGTGTACTTTATTTGGCGAATTTTTTTTACGATTCCGATTGGATACGGATGGTTTTCTATTAGTTGCGGACTTATTTTGTTAATTGTTGAGTTACTAGGGATGAGTGAATGTTTTATTCATTTCTTAAATGTAACTAAACTGATTGTGCCCGTAAAACCGGAAGTGGTAGATAAAGAGCTTTATCCACATGTTGATGTTTATATTGCTACATATAATGAACCCGAGGAACTGTTATATAAAACCATTATAGGATGTAAGAATATGGCGTATCCGGATTTATCAAAGGTTCATATCTATATACTAGATGATGGACATCGTCCGAATGTTAAACAGTTAGCCAAGCATTTAGGTGTACATTATATAAGTAGAGTGGATAATGAACACGCAAAGGCAGGGAATTTAAATCATGCATTAAGCCTTACAACATCCCCTTATGTGGTGACACTAGATGCAGATATGATACCGATGAAGCATTTTTTACTTGAGAGTATTCCATTTTTCATTGAAAATGAGCAAAAACGTCAGTTAGAACGTGAAAGAGGGATTGAAGAAAAGAATTTAAGCCAAAAGCTTGGATTTATTCAGCTTCCGCAGGTGTTTTATAACCCAGACATTTTCCAATATTATTTATTCTCTGAAGATCGGATTCCGAATGAACAGGATTATTTTTATCGAGATATTCAACTTGGAAAAAATGAAAGTAACTCTGTTATTTATGGTGGAAGTAACACCATTTTATCAAGAGAGGCCTTAAATGAAATAGGGGGATTCGTCACAGGAATTATCACCGAAGATATTGCCACGGGGATGTTGATTCAAAGTAAAGGATATCTTTCATATGCGGTAGATTCCATTCAAGCATCTGGATTATCACCACATGATTTAGAGGGGATTTTGAAACAACGTAATCGTTGGGCCCGTGGATGTATTCAAACATTTCGTCGTTACTGTCCATTACTTTTAAAAGGACTAACATGGAAACAACGAATCAACTATACAAATGCGATTTTTTATTGGTATAACTGTTTAAAGCGAATCATTTATTTGTTGGCACCGATTATGTTTACAGTCTTTAATGTGGTCGTTGTCAAAGCAAACTTAATTCAAGTCATTGTTTTTTGGTTGCCAATGTATGTCATGATTAGAATGACACTTCGTCGCTTTTCGGGAAATGTTCGAAGTATTAAGTGGACGAATGTTTATGAAATTATTATGATGCCCTCTTTAATTCCAGCTGTTTTATTAGAGTCAATCGGTTTAAGTATGAAAAAATTTGAAGTTACACGTAAGGATAAACAAGTCGTTCATAAAAATTCTGATATTTTAAAGCTGGCTATTCCTCATTTTATTTTACTAGCATTGACATTCATTGGAATGATCCGTTCATTTTATCATTTGTTTTTAGGCGATGGAAGTGAGTACGTCATTGCTTTATTTTGGTTAGCGACAAATAGTTATGGATTATTAATGGCATTATTCTTTGTTTTAGGTCGCCCTGTCTATCGGATGAGCGATCGATTTAAAATTGAGACGGATGTAACTATTGAAGTGGAACATGAATTAAAATCGTTAAAAACCTATGATATTTCAGAAAAAGGAATTGCTGTACAATCAGATTTTCCATACTTGATTCCAAGTGATCAGATTTATCCGATTAGTTTAACTCGAGAAGACTATCAGGCTTCATTTAAAGGGAAATTAATTCGTGTGGATTCAGATGACACCTATCGGTATGTTTTTGAAGTAAATGAAATATCTGAAGAAAATTATCAGGAATTAATTAAGATTTTATATGATCGTGTCCCGCATTTACCGAGCGAAATTGTGGATAAAAGTATCTATAATGATATTGAACGAAATATTAGATTTCGACGTCAAAAAAATCGTCAGTTTTCAAGAACATTGCCTCGAGTCGATTTGAATTTAGAGGTGGTGAGCACACAAAATGATCACTTGAATATTGAAAATTTTAATTATCATTATTTCTTAGTTAAAGGAAAGCATGGGTTTACTGAAGTTGAAATCCCATTGTTAACTCATCCACAGATTATGTTAAGATGTCAGTTTAAACAAATCATTGAGCGTCAGATTGAAGAACAAGAATTAGAATTTTCACTGTTTGAAATCTTAAATTATCAAGACATTCCTTTATCAATATGGAATGAAGAAGTGAAGATGTGGTTAACAAAGGCATAGTAAAAGCCCAGGTCATTTTGCCTGGGCTATCTTTTAATGGATAAGTGTTAAAATTTTTGAAAGAGTGTAAAGGAAAAACCAATACATTTATAGCATATGCGAAAAGATGAAAAATAGACCTCAAAGTGCTTTAAAATCTAACTGACAAATTGCGTCAGATAATGAAGGATTTAGTCGTGTAGCTGAGTCTAGATTAAGTGGTAACCATTCGTAGTAGTTATGTTCACTTGAAAGAACTAGATCACCCCCAACTAAATCGCATAGATATAAAACGCCCATAATGAGGTAATCATCATTAACGAACTGCCAGGTGCTTAATACTTTTTTGGGTGAGACAATAAGGTTAGTCTCTTCCTCGATTTCTCGAAGTAATGCTTGCTCAGCACTTTCTTTCATATGTGTTTTTCCACCAGGTAAGTCTAAGAAGTTATTTTTGGCATTGCTTTTGTGTAAAGCTAAAAAATGATGGTCTTTAATGATTAATCCTTTTACTGAAAAATTAATTTGAGTCATGAATCCACATCCTTTCAAGGTGATGTCAAATAACGATTTATTTTCTCATTATATGAGGAATGAAATAAAAAAATTCCAACTTAATGGAAGTTAGGATGCGCATTTTTAGTCGATATCTTTGTGATTATCTCGAGTTGATTTTGCTAAAAGGACTAAAATAGTGTAAAATAAAAAAGATATTATACAGTTAGATAAAAAGGACGTGAAGACATTGGCATTAACGGCTGGAATTGTTGGTTTACCAAACGTCGGGAAATCAACTTTATTCAATGCAATTACTCAAGCTGGAATTGAAGCAGCAAACTATCCGTTCGCAACAATTGACCCAAATGTTGGGGTTGTTGAGGTTCCGGATGAACGTTTAAATAAATTAACGGAATTAGTTAGTCCTAAGAAGACAGTTCCAACAACTTTCGAATTTACAGATATCGCGGGATTAGTACGTGGGGCAAGTAATGGAGAAGGATTAGGAAATAAATTCTTAGCCAATATCCGTGAAGTAGATGCAATCACTCAAGTGGTTCGTTGTTTTGAAGATGGAAATATCATTCACGTAGAAGGTTCAGTAGATCCAGTTCGTGACGTTGAAGTTATTAACTTAGAGTTAATCTTAGCTGATATGGAGCAAGTTGATCGTCGTTTAACTCGTTTAGCAAAACAAGCTAAATCTGGAGATAAAGATGCAAAAGCTGAAGTTGCAGTACTTGAAAAAGTAAAAGAAGGATTCGATCAAGAATTACCTGCACGTGCAATGGATTTATCAGATGACGATAAAGCAGCTATCAAACATTTACAATTATTAACTTTAAAACCAATTTTATATGTTGCTAATGTTGGTGAAGATGATTTAATGGCTGGTGAAGATAACGAATATGTTAAAGCTTTAGTTGAATATGCTGACCGTGAAGGGGCAAAAGTAATTAAAGTTTGTGCTCGTATCGAAGAAGAAATTTCTCAATTAGAGGAAGAAGAAAAAGCAGCATTTTTAGAAGAGTTAGGAATCAAAGAAAGTGGATTAGATCAATTAATTCGCGAAGCTTATGATTTATTAGGATTAGCGACTTACTTTACAGCTGGAGTGCAAGAAGTTCGTGCTTGGACATTCATTAAAGGAATGACAGCTCCACAATGTGCTGGAATTATCCACAGTGATTTCGAACGCGGATTCATTCGTGCCGAAACTGTTTCATTTGATGATTTAGTAAAATATGGTTCTGAGTTAGCGGCACGTGAAGCAGGACGTTACCGTTTAGAAGGAAAATCGTACATCGTACAAGATGGGGATGTTATGTTATTCCGTTTCAATGTTTAGTTAAATCAATTATTTTAGAAGAATTAAGTAAACTTTACTTAATTCTTTTTTTTATACTCAGTTGAAGTCTGTGGGAATTTTGTATGATTTTAAATCGTATTAACAATAATTGTAGAAAAAAGTCGAAAAAATGATATTATTTTTTAGATATTTTAGATAGGTATTTAAAAAGTGAAAGGAGTACTACCAAAATGAAGAAATTATTGAATTTTTTCTCGGTTATGATGATTGCATTTTTAACATTAGCTGGGTGTGGATCAAGTTCGGCAGACTTAAACGAGTTAGTGGTATATTTCGTTCCATCACGTAATGCAGAGGAAATTGAGAAAGCAACAGAACCTTTAGAGGGATTATTAAAAGAAGAGTTAGCAGCTCAAGGATTTGAATTTGAAGATATTAAAATTACAGTTGGAACAAGTTTCGAGGCTGTTGGAGAAGCATTAGCTTCAGGTACAGCTCAAGTTGGATTTATTCCTGGTGGAACTTACGTACTATATGATAATGATGTAGATGTTGCCTTAACAGCAACACGTTTTGGATTAAATCATGATTCTGAAAATCCGGTAGATTGGAATACAGCACCAACTGCAAATACAGAAGACCAAGTTACTTATTATCGTGCGTTAATTATTGCTGGACCATCTGCAAAAGGTCAAGAATTAGCGGCTAAGATTAATAATGGTGAAACATTAACAAAAGAAGATTTAGAATCAGCAGTTTGGGGAGTGCAAGGAAGTACTTCTTCATCAGCAGGATATATTTACCCATCTTTATGGTTACAAGATAACTATGGCATCTCAATATTAGATTTACCAAATAAAGTAGCTTTAGACGGATATGGAACAGCTCTATCACAATTAGCTAATGGTCAAATCGATATTATGGTTACTTATGCAGATGCTCGTCTTGATTTTGAAAATCAATGGGTAAATGACTTTGGTCGTGAATCGTCAATCTGGGAAGAAACAAATGTTATTGGGGTAACAGAAGGAATTTATAATGATACGATTTCAGTAACTAAAGATCCAGTGATGACACCTGAATTAAAAGCAGCCATCCAACAGGCATTTATCAACATTGGAAATACTGAAGTAGGTAAAGAAATTATTTCAATCTATAGCCATAAAGGATACCAAATTGGAACGTCTGAAGATTATGATGGTGCTCGTAAAGCAAACGAATTAGTTCAATCAAATAAATAATCAATCTATTAGAAATGAGTCCTAATTGGGCTCATTTCTTTCATGTAGAAGATAAGGAGAAAGAAGTCGATGATTAAGTTTAATAATGTAAATAAAGTTTATCCAAATGGATTTCATGCGTTAAAAAATATTAATTTAGAGATTGAACAGGGTGAATTTGTTGCAATTATTGGATTATCTGGAGCGGGAAAGTCAACGTTATTACGTACGATTAATCGTATGCATGATATTACAGACGGAGAATTAATTGTAAATGGTGAAAATGTTAATGATTTAAAAGGAAAATCATTACGTAAATTCCGTCGTCATATCGGAATGGTTTTCCAATCATTTAACTTAGTAACTCGTACAACAGTTATCAATAATGTTTTAACATCACGTGTTCCTGATATGCCATTTTATAAATCAATGATTGGTGTCTTTTCAAAAGAGGATAAAGTGATTGCGTTAGAGGCATTAGATAAAGTAGGAATTTTAGATAAGGCCTATGTTCGTGCAGATCAATTATCAGGAGGGCAACAACAACGTGTTGCGTTAGCTCGTACACTTGCCCAAAAACCAGAAATTATTTTAGCAGATGAGCCTGTAGCGGCATTAGATCCAATTACTGCAACTCAAGTTATGGATGATTTTAAACGTATTAATGAAGAAATGAAGATTTCAGTCTTAATTAACATTCACCATGTTGATTTAGCTTTAAAATATGCAACTCGTGTCATTGGAATCAAAGCAGGAGAAATTGTCTATGATGGTCCGTCAAATATGGTAGATAGTGAAATCTTAAAACAAATCTATGGTCGCGAATTAGCAGCTGATGAATTAATGGAGGCTTAAGAATGAAGCGAATGAGAGATTTATTTCAACCCAAAAAAATTACGTTAGATAATGGGAAAGAGATTCAGCCACCTCGTTCAGTCGCACCCTTTATTTTAATTGGATTAGCACTTGCATTATGGGGGGCTGCTACGATTACAGGATTTGATTTTAATGCCTTAATGAGACGTGGAAATCAATTCTTTATTATCTTAAAAGATATGCTATCCCCAGATTGGTCAATTATTGATCAAATTATTCCCCCATTAGTGGAAACGATTAAGATGTCTATTTTAGGTTCAATTATTGGTAGTTTATTAGCATTCCCAGTTGCTATTTTATCTTCTTCAAATATTAATAAATCAAAATGCTCATTATGGATTATGCGATTTATCCTAAGTATTGTTCGTACGATTCCGACCTTAATTATTGCTTTATTTGCAACTTATGTGTTTGGGTTAGGAACATTTGCTGGAACCGTTGCAATTTCTATTTTTACATTTGGTATTGTCGTTAAAATGTTATATGAAAAAATTGAGACAATCGATATGGGACCATTTGAGGCAATGGAAGCTGTTGGAGCTACAAAATTAGAAGCTTTTCAATCTGCTATTACACCTCAAATCTTACCTAACTATTTCTCAATGTGCTTATATACGTTAGAAATTAATGTTCGTGCTGCCACTATTTTAGGATATGTTGGGGCAGGTGGGATTGGATTATTATTAAAAGAAAAATTAGGATGGCGTCAATATGATCAAGTTGGAATGATATTATTATTGTTATTTGTGACTATTATCGTGATTGAAAATATTAGTCGTTATATCCGAGAAAGGTTGGGGTAATATGCAATTAACTATTGATCAACAATTAAGAAAAGAACCAAATCGATGGATTCATAAATCCCTAACCATCGCTTTTATTTTCGTTATCATTGCATGGGCGATGGGGACGATAACTTTTACAGGGATTAAAGAAAATGGATTTACAATCATGTCTAATATTGTGAGCTCATTATTTCAGCCTGATGCTGATTTCTTATTTGATTTTAAATTAGGAGTACCGGCCTTATTACTAGAAACTATCGCCATCGCTTTTGTCGGAACAATTATTGGAGCCATTTTAGCTTTACCATTAGCGTTCTTAGCAGCTCGTAATATTGCACCAAAATGGGTTAATTTTATTGCTCTTACTTTTATTGCTGCAATTCGTACATTCCCAGCCTTTGTTTATGGGTTAATGTTTCTTCGTGTAACAGGACCAGGAGCTTTCGCTGGTGTTTTAACCGTATCTGTTGTTTCGATTGGTATGATTTCAAAGTTATATATTGAGGCGATTGAAGATTTAGATAAGCGAATATTAGAATCATTAGATGCCGCAGGATGCAATACTTTTGAGAAAATTCGTTATGGCATTTTACCTCAGTTATTTACTGATTTCGCTTCAACGGTTATCTATCGTTTTGAAATCAATATTAAGGATGCTTCTACTTTAGGATTAGTTGGGGCAGGTGGAATTGGTGCACCATTAATTTTTGCGATGAACGATTTTAACTGGTCAAAAGCAGGAGCTATTTTACTTGGGATTATTATTTTAGTTTTAATTGTTGAAACTATTTCTACTAAGTTACGTACGAAATTAGCACGTGGTTAAATTTTATAATGATTGAATAAGGTTTAAGTTATATAACCATAATAAATTTGAATCATCATCTAGTACATTGTATAATTGCAACTAGAATTAGGTGATGATTTTAACAAATAGGCACGTTTTAAACGTGCTTATTTTTATTTGTGAAATGGTGAGTCTAGTTTTTTTTGACTTGCCATAGTACGACACACTGTGCTATAATATATGACTGTGAGTAATTGAAGATTACTCCTTGCTCGGTAAGAGCCGTCTAGACCAAGAGGAGGTGCACTATAATGAGAAAATACGAAATTATGTACATCGTTCGTCCTAACTTAGAAGAAGAAGGACGCAAAGCTGTTATTGAAGGATTCAACACTATGTTCACTAACATGGGAGCTGAAATCGTTGAAATGAAAGAATGGGGTATGCGTGATTTAGCATATGCTATCGAAGATTTCACTAAAGGTTACTATGTAGTATTAACTGTTAACTCTTCAATCGAAGCTAAAAACGAATTCGATCGTTTAGCTGGAATCAGCGAAGATGTTATCCGTTACATCGCTATTAAAGAAGAAGAATAATATTAATCAGTACTAAGTGAGGGTGAGATAAATGATTAATCGCGTAGTCTTAGTAGGGCGATTAACTCGTGATCCTGAGTTAAAGTATACCACTAATGGTATTGCTAACTTGAGATTTAGCATCGCGGTTAATCGTACTTTCACTAGTCAAAATGGAGAACGCCAAGCAGATTTTATCAACTGTGTTGCATGGCGTAACCAAGCTGAGAATATGGCGAAGTTTTTACGTAAAGGATCTCTTATCGGAGTGGAAGGACGTATTGAAACTGGTAGCTATCAAGCTCAGGATGGATCAACTCGCTATACAACAGACGTTGTTTGCGATAGCGTGCAGTTCTTAGAACCACGCTCTGCATCTGCTGATCGTGGAAGCTTTGGTTCTCAGCCATCACAAGACTTTGGTGGATTCGGTGGAGGATATGGTGGTGCGCCATCATTCCCATCACAACAATCTTCCAATGCTTTTGGTGGAAACCCATTTGGAGGAGCTCCAAGTCCAGATCAAAACTTTGGCAATTCATCACCTTCGTTCAATAATGGACCTGATTTCAGTTCTACTATTAACATTTCAGATGATGATCTACCATTTTAATTTTTAAATAAAGAATAAAATAAATACTTTTGTTTATGAATAGGAGGAACTAACATGGCTCAATTCCGTCGTGGAGGACGTCGTCGTCGTAAAGTTTGTTATTTCACTACAAACAAAATTACGAAAATCGACTATAAAGATGTAGATTTATTAAAACGTTTCGTATCTGATCGTGGAAAAATCTTACCTCGTCGTGTAACAGGAACAAGCGCTAAATATCAACGTGAATTAACAGTTGCTATTAAACGTGCTCGTCACATGGCATTATTACCATTCTCTGCTGAATAGTAATGGTTTAAAAAGTGGCGCAATTTAAGCGCCATTTTTTTTCAGAACATATACACACACAAACAAACCTTTATTGTCCACTAGGTGATGTAAAAGAAACAACCTGTTTCTTCTAGTGGCATCTCAAATGAGATATTTGCATCAGGGCCCAAAAACTTAATATTCTTAAGTTTAAAGACTGTCTCTTAATAGGAGGCAGTCTTTTTTTGTTAGATGAACTCGCGATTTTATCGCGTTAGTTCATCTATATGCCGAGCGAAGAGAGGCGATTCCGCGGATGATAGGTGAGGCGTAAGCCGAACCCATATTGAAAGAAGATGTCTGTATTAAATGAAATTCGGGTTAGCGGAGTTATTGTTAGCCCAGCTTGTTTCACAGAGTGAAAGTTAGCGGGACATAACAATTAATAGTCGAGGCATAACCAAAGGTGATATTAAAAGAGTGCATCTGTATTAAGTGAGTAGCGTCTTAGTTAGGGTAGATAGGTTAAAGGTGTGGATTTGTTATTGTGAATAACAAAAAGAACATCATCTAAAACATAGATGATGTTCTTTTTGTTTTATTTTTCTTCTTCTTTTTCTGTTTCTTTATTTGCTACTTCTTGGATTGGTTCATATTTCATCGTTGAACGATCTAATAAGTAAGTGTCTGTACAGCAACTCATATCTTCACATAAGTGAGCATCGCTTAATAAACTTAATGGATTATATTTTTTCTCTGACATACAAAAACCCTCCTAGAATATTTAAATTTTAAACGTTATTACCTTTTTATTATACATCATAATGTTGCTTAGCGTTATTATTTTTATAAAAATAAATAATAAAGACTCCCTATAAAGGGAGCCTTATCTATTATTAGAAAAATGTTAGTTATTAAGTGAAATATAGGGATGATAGGTGTAGGAATATTACGTGGAATAATGTTTTGATAAAGGGATCTTCTTATTATTTAAGTTAGGTTAGGATGTGTAGGTAAATAGTAAGAAGAAGGTTTATTTTTAAAAAATTAATCTAAAAGCTTGAATCAATATGTGTGGAATAGGATGACCGTTAGGATGAAAGGAGAGAGTGTTTTTTTATACATTTATAACTGAGCGATTGGAGTGAAAGGGTGTAGTTGGAGTAGTAGGGTTAGTGGTACGTTTGGAGTATGATTATGTTTAGAATGTATTTATTAGATGGTGGTAGTTTTAGAATGATGTGTAGATATAAAGAGTTTTTTTTTGAATGTTGCAATGTGTTAGTTAGATGATGTTAGATTTAATGCTACGGAGTTATTGTGAGTGGTAAAGTTGAGTTTAAAATAGTTGTTTCGAATGGGTCGATGCTTGTTTTGACGTTATGATGAATATGATGGAATTCTTTTTGTGTAATGTTTTTATTAATAGGACTATGTTGTTTTGATGATTGGTAGATGGATTAGGACTAGTAAGCAATTTTTTTGTTGGATGAATGGATGGATGATGTTAGGAGATGGAAGCTATTTTTTGGTAGGTGTTTTACTGCAATGATGGGATTTTTTTAGAATAGTTATTTTAATGTTTGGGGATGTGTATTGGAGGATCTATCAAAGTTATTTTAGGAAGTAGTGATAAATGAGTTGGGACAAATTTATAATGATGTTAAAAGGATGTTAGTGAATGGGATGGTATAGTGGATGGAATTTTAAAAGATGTTAGAATGAAAGGTATTAGATGTAGTGGAGGTAATACTAGGAGCTTAGTGGATGTATAGGTGGGATGTGAGTAATCAATAGTGGTGTGATGATTGAAAATTAAATGGTGCTTAAAAAAATGTAGTGGATGGTGTGTAGTGGGATTTGTATGAAGGATGGAATTTTAAAAGATGTTAGAATGAAAGGTATTAGATGTAGTGGAGGTAATGCTAGGAGCTTAGTGGATGTATAGGGGGGATGCGATTAATTAATGGTGGTGTGATGATTGAAAATTAAATGGTGCTTAAAAAAATGTAGTGGATGGTGTGTAGTGGGATTTGTATGAAGGATGGAATTTGAAAGGATATTAGAATGAAAGGTATTAGATGTAGTGGATGTGATACTA